>CADAMY010000100.1 GCA_902789095.1 Oscillospiraceae bacterium
AGCCTTCTGATACGATTTCGGTGTAATACCCTTCGCCGCAGCAGATATCGGCAGCGCAGGTAATGCCGTTCTTAAGTTTATCAAACTCAGCTTTAATACCTTGCGCTAAAAGCAGATAATACCCTTTTGACAAAAAATCACGCCTTGAAAGAGCCATGGCGCGGTTATCGCCTATCTGACTTCCGCTCTTTGAAGTCAGAAGGAAATTAACATATCCTTCTTTAGCGATATCAAAAGTGTGGCGGTTAACGCAGACAAAGCTGTGGCCGTTATTATTGAGTTGTTCGTTGCATACAGGACAGGAAAGATTCATAGTTTTACCTTAAAAAAGGCCGCCATGTCAGGCGGCCCGTATAATTTGATTATTATTTTTCTGCTTGTTTGAGAGCCTCTTCGATATACTTGAAGTTTACGCTGTTGGTCTTGGAATCGCCCATAAGCTTGCTCATAGCCTTATCAAGCTGATCTTTTGAATACATGCATACGCTCTCTTCTTCGCCTGCGTCATTTGTGTAAGAATAAACGATATAAGAACCTTCAAGGTATTTTAAATTCTTGCGGAGAATAACAAGTCTGTCTTCATCGATGCCGAGATAGTCGGCAGCCTGAGCTTCTGTAAGATAAGAAGCCTGTGAAGCAGTCTTTCTCTGTCTGTATACTTCACCTATTCCCCAAACGGCTGTAATGCAGATAGCCGCTGTGCAGATAAGAGCAACGATACTGGCAATAATTGTGGAAACGATTGGTTTTTTCATTATATAATACTCCCTTTACATTTATTTCCTGAATATCATACCACATATTTATCGGGATTTCTACTGTTTTTTTAAATTTTTATGCGTGTTCGATTGTTTTTTTCAGTCTTTTTATTATTCTTTTCTCAAGTCTGGAGATATAGCTTTGTGATATGCCGAGAATATCGGCGACTTCCTTTTGCGTGTATTCTTTATTTCCGCCGATTCCGAAGCGCATATACATGATCGTTTTTTCTCTGTCTTCAAGCGAATCTATCGTTTTTATGAGCAGATTTTTTTCATCCTCAAGCTCGATATTTCGGTTTACCGTATCGGGATCGCTGCCGAGAACGTCTGAGAGCAGCAGTTCGTTGCCGTCCCAGTCCACGTTGAGCGGCTCGTCAATGGACACTTCGTTTTTCTGCTGACTTGTTTTGCGAAGGTACATAAGTATTTCGTTTTCAATGCACCTTGAAGCGTATGTTGCAAGCTTGATATTCTTTGCAGGTCTGAATGTTCTTACCGCTTTTATAAGCCCTATCGTGCCGATTGAAACGAGGTCTTCTATGCCGACGCCTGTGTTTTCAAATTTTTTTGCTATATAAACAACGAGGCGCAGATTATGCACTATCAGTTTTTCCCTTACAGATTCATCGCCGTCTTCAAGTCTTAAAAGCAGATCGTTCTCCTGCTTTTTTGTCAGCGGCTCAGGCAGAGTCTCAGGACCGTTCACATAGTGAATATCCGTACCTGCTATTTTATTAATGAACAGCTTTATTTTCTGCAATATTTTTTTCATATCCCGTTTCCTCCGTTAAATCCTTATTAAGTAAAAATTCAAACTCGCCGCCGAAAAATGCTGTTTTGCTGACGGCGATATATATGTTTTTATGTATATAGCTTTCCGATAGTCTGCTGATTCTGATTTCATCCGCCCTGAATGCAGGCAGCAGCGTCATCCCCGACACGGTGTAAGACGGAATTAGCCGTATATTTTTATCAAGCGTATCGGCGTCGCCGGATTCCAGAAACAGATCAATACTTTCCGGCATGATTTTTTTAACGGCCTTATAGCTTCCTACCGTCACAGGTGAAGACGAAAAAAACTCTCTCAGACTGTTCCCCGTATCAACAAGTCCCCTTCCCTTCACTTTCCCGCCGTCTGAAATAATCTCAACGTTATATATACATTTTGAAGGCGATTTTCTTTCCGCAAGCTTAAGTATGAGATTGATAACCGCAAACGAACAAACGCTCGTTAAAGCAAGGACTTTAAAATCTATATCAAAATATACCGCTCCGTTTTTATAAATCATACCGTCAGGTTTAATCAGCCACAATACGGCATTCATAAGTCCGCCGTAAATCAGATTTACGCTCAGAAATACAGCAAGTTTTTTAATATATCCCATAATTGAACCAAAACCGAAGGCGGTAAAAACAATAAAAGCGCACATTACTATTCTCATAAAAAAATCAGCAAACCATTGTAATTCGGGCGCAAATATTATCAGTGAAAACAATCCCCCTGCCGCTGCGGCAAGAAAAAGCCTGTATTTGCCGTATGAGATTTTCATCATACGCCGCGCCGAGTCAAGCAGCAGATAATTCACAAAACCGTTGACAGCTATAAGCACGTCGGCATAAACGGGCATAAAAATCACCTCTGCAAATAATTATACATTGCAGAGGCTGAAAGATTTGTCGTATTTGGTTGCGTAATTATTTTATCTTTGTGATTTTATTGCCCTTGACGAGATATGCGTTTTCGGAAATATCTATCAGAGGCTTGTCATTTTCGGGAGAATCGGTATAGAAATTGTCAATCGTGGTGTCGGGATATCTCTGACGGAATGCTTTCACCTTATTGTCCTTCAGGCAGAAAAATTTAAGCTTGTTATTTTCCACGTCATATTCCGAGCAGATAAGATTATTAACACCTATGCGACGGCAGATTTCTTTCATGGTATAATCAGGCGAAGCTGTGATAATGACATCGTCAGGCTGCTGAATGTCTTTATAAAAGGGCTTGATATTTTTCTGATGCTTATCCCAGAATTCCTTTGCGTCGTTTTCAAAGCTTTTGATATGAGCCGCTTCACTTTCAATTACAGGCGCATATTTTTCAAGCATATCTGTGATCGTCATTTCGCCTTTTTTATATATTTTAACAAGCTTCAGAACATCTTTAAAATGCTTTAAAAACCTCGGGTACTTTTTTATATAGAATAAAAACAGGTGAAACATGCTTTCTCCGTCATAAATCGTATTGTCAAAATCGTAAACGTTCATTTTTTAAGCTCCTTGATCCTCTCTTTATAATCAGGCATATACTTTTCGATAAAAGCGTAAAACTGCCTGCTGTGGTTATGGTGCACCGTATGGGCAAGCTCGTGGACAACGACGTAGTCAACAGCCCGAAGCGGCTTTAACATCAAAAGATATGAGAAGCATATCGAATTTTCAGCGCTGCATGAGCCGTATCTTGTCTTTGCGGAGGTTATTTTTACTCCGCTGTATTCAACACCCATGATTTTTGCAAAGTATTCAGTTCTCTCAGGCAGATAATCGTAAGCGCGCCTTTTAAGTTCTGCTATATCATTTTCCGTAAGACTGCTCTGCTCATTCGCTCTTTTTCTCTGCTTTTCAAGATTCTTTTTAATCCAGCTATCATACTGCTCCACAAATTCGTCGATCTTTTTCTGCGGCATTTTCTGCGGAGCTCTGACTATAACTTTGCAGTCCCGGCTGATTTCAAGTGCAAGTGTCTTTCGCCCTGAGCGGATAAGCGTATACTCTGTCATTGTGCGGTTTCCCTTTCTTAATTTTTATTTATTTTAAACCAAATCAAAAATAAATTCAAGTATAGTAATAAAAAGTGTTGTATAATTCCGATTTTTATGGTATATTTTTCTGGGGTGATTTTATGACTCATTATGAAATTTTTAAAAATGCGGAATGGATTGAACCGCAGGAAGACCTTACCTCGGCAATTTTCAGAGATACCTTTGAAATCAAAGACAAAAAGGCTCGCATTTTCATTTGCGGACTCGGATATTTTACGCTGTATATCAACGGCAAGCGTGTATCTGACGACGAGCTTGTACCGGCTTATACCGATTATCTCAGGCGTGAAAGGAGCGAAATGAAGCTCAGCTATCCTCTTCGGGATAAAATGGATCACCGTATTTATGTAATGGAATACGACATCTCAAAATTCATTAAAAAAGGCAAAAACGTTATAGGCGTTATGCTGGGCGGCGGATATTTCCACCAGACCGATCGCAAAGCCGAAGGCAATATGGACTACGGCAATATACGCCTGTGCTTCAGGATAACGAGCGGCAGCGATGAGTTTGTCAGCTCAAAATCCACTCTTTACAAGCAGGGATTCATAAAAAAATCATCGCTTTATTACGGCGAAGAACACGATTATAATGGTTTTGACTATAACTGGAACACTCTTGAAGCGAATCCCGACGGCTGGAAAGAACCTGTCATAAACGAAGATACAGAAGATGTTCCGTTTTATATTCAGGACTTTGACACCGATAAAGTCGTAAAAACAGTTAAACCTGTTAAAGTCCACGATTTCGGCGACCATTCGCTTTATGACTGCGGAATAAACCTTACCGGTTATCCGGTAGTAAAATGTGAAAAAGCGGGAGAAAAAATTTCACTTAAATTCGCTGAAAATATAAACAATGATTTTACTCTTAACTGCCGCAGCGCAGGTTATGAGCAGATAGCTTATGACGAATTTATAACCGACGGCATAACGAAAGAGTTCTACCCGAGATTTTTATGGCACGGATTCCGTTACTTCACTCTTTCAAATAACGCTGCGCCTGTTAAAGTGTGCGAAGTTCATACAGATTTAAAAGTTACGTCAGGTTTTGAATGTTCTGACGACACTATAAACTGGCTTTACAATACATATATCCACACTCAGCTTTCAAACGTTCATTCTGCCGTTCCGAGCGACTGCCCTCACCGTGAAAGATTAGGATATACAGGCGACGGTCAGCTTTGCGCCGGCGCAGGAATGCTTTCATTTGACTCTCAGGCATTTTACAAAAAATGGATTTATGATATTATCGACTGTCAGGACAAGACGACCGGTCACGTTCAGCATACGGCTCCGTTTGCCGGCGGCGGCGGCGGACCTGCAGGCTGGGGCGGCGCGATTATTTCGGTAGTATATCATTACGTTAAGTATTTCGGCGACACCGAACTGCTTGAAGACGTATATGACAATATGATGCTGTATGTAAAATATATGGAATCACGCTGTAAAAACGGCATCGTAGTTAAAGAAGAACCGAAAGGCTGGTGCCTTGGCGACTGGTGTACTCCCGAAAAAATTGAAATACCTGAGCCTTATGTAAACACTTGCCTTTACATTACGCATCTTGTTCTTTTAAGAAAGCTTGCCGTAATGGTTAATAAGAACACATCAGAGCTCGACAAGCTTATAACAATGCATAAATCAAGCATCATTCAGAAGTATTTTCCGGATGACGATATGAGTTTCCTCGGCGGAATACAGGGAGCTGACGCTTTTGCGGCTGACTGCGGCATCGCAGGCTACAAAACACTTGAAATGATGAACAGGAAATACGGCACTATCGAGAAATTCGACACAGGTATTTTCGGGACATATTATCTTATCAAGAATCTGTTCAAGGCAGGATTTGCAGATACAGCAATCAAGCTTCTCAAAAGTGAAATTCCTGACCATTCATTCGGCTGGATGAAGCTTCAGGGCGCTACTACCCTTTGGGAAAACTGGAACGGCGAAGCTTCTCACAATCACCCGATGTTCGGCGGATGCGTCAAGTATCTTTATGAAAATATACTCGGCATTGTTCAGGGCAGAAATTCAATAGGATTTGACGAAATAGTTATCTCCCCTTCCGACAACCATATCCTTGACTACGCAAAAGGATTTGTCACTACCGTCAAGGGCAAAATTGCCGTTGAATACCAAAAGAAAGACGGCGGAATTGATTTTGTTATCACGCTTGATAAAAATATGGAAGGCATATTTATTTATAAACGTAAAAAGTATAAGCTTGCAGCAGGCAAAAACAAATTTACTTTTTAACTGAAAGGTCAGAATTCTTATGAAAAAAATGTCATTTATCGGAACGGGAGTTATGGGCTCCGCAATAGCAAAAGCCGCTTGCGAGGGCAATGATCCAGCCGATATAGTTGTAACTGATTACGATAAAGAAAAGGCAAAGCGCTTCGCTGAGGAACATGGCGCCTGCTTTGCTCAAAGCAACGCCGAAGCTGTCAGAATGAGCAAATATATTCTCATCGGCGTAAAGCCGCAGGTCGGCGAAAGCGTGCTGAGCGAAATCGGTCCCGTTATAAAGGAATGTATTGAAAACGGCGAAGAAAAAGTGCTCGTTTCTATAATGGTCAGCGTAAGCATTGACACCATAAAAAAATGGCTCGGCGTTGATGTTGACCTGCCTATAATCAGGACTCTGCCGAACGTTGCGGCAAGCGTAGGCAAATGTATCACACTCTGCACCAACAGCTCCCTTGTAAGCGATGAAATATTTGAAGAGTACAAAACAATTTTAAGATGCACAGGCTCATTCGAGCTTCTTTCTGAAAAAAAGATGTACGCAGGCAGCGTTATTACCGGCTGCGGTCCTGCTTTTGTCGCTATGTTTATAGAAGCGCTGGCAGACGGCGGAGTTATGACAGGTCTTACTCGCGCTCAGGCTCAGAAATTCGCCATTGACACTATCATCGGCACAGCTTCTCTTATTGAAGAAAGCGGAAAACATCCCGAACAGCTCAAAGATGAAGTCTGCTCCCCCGGCGGCTCAACTATTGCAGGAGTCGTCAGCCTTGAAAAGAACGGATTCAGAAATGCCGCCGTACAGTGTGTTCTTGATACATTCAAGCGTGTTCTTGATATGGGCGGAGTGGATGAAAAAGATGTTGTATAACGGAGGGAAAAAGCTATGCAGTGCCCCGTATGCGGAAGACTGAATCAGTCAGATATAAACGTCTGCAGATTCTGCGGCAAAGTTTTTGACGAAAGCCTGCCGGCTGAAAATATTACTCCCAACGGACAGACGGCTTATGAAATAACCGGCAGCATTCCTGCCGGTCATAAGGTATCATATAAAAGCGGTATCATATTTTTTTCGTCCGTGCTGATAATAATCGCTGTGATAATTTATATCTGCACTTCCTTTTTTACAACCGGAATAAGAAAAACTGTCAGAGATTATTCAGTCGGTTTTTACGGCGGTGATTTTTACTCAGCGTACGATAATTCAGCTGTTGACCTTCAGAAAGTCTACCAGAAAAGCTCAGCGGCAGCCTCAGATCCGTTCGGCGCTTTCGGCGGTATGTTCGGCGATATATTCGGTTTTTCAAACAGTGCATATTCAAGTTATGAAGATATGATTTCCTCTTACCTTCAGAGTTTTCGTAATATTCAGCTGCAGCGTGCTCAGCAATTCGGCAGCAAATTCAAAATGAATGTTGATGCTAAAAAAATAAAGCGTCTTAAAGGCGAAGAAGCAAACCGGATAAAATCTTCATATATCAAGGCATACGGAGATACTCTTAAAGACGGTAAAAAAGGCGATATCTACTCTGCCTATACGATAATCAAAATCAAAGGCAATACCGAAGCCCAGGAAATCACGATGTTTTATATTATCGATATTGACGGCAAACCTTATATTATGACAACTGAAAATCTTGCACCGTTTTTTAACGGATAAAAAAAGAGGCTCTTTGTCAATAGTTGGGGTAAATAAATCCTGAAAATAAGAAAAGCGGTGGTGACGGAAGTTGCTGCCGCTAAAAATTTAACTAAAAATATGAAGAATACGTTTTCTGAAACGAGAGAAATTTTTGT
>CADAMY010000101.1 GCA_902789095.1 Oscillospiraceae bacterium
CTTTCAACCATATTAGCTGTTGCTTCTTCACCGTTCTTGAGTGAAAGAAGGAACATGGTTTCGTAATTAGCCATCTCTTAAAGCACCTCCTTCTGGACATAATGGGCACTTGCCGTGCCAAGGATGCGGTATATAATTTACCACGGAAATAGATTGTATCAAAAAATAATAAATAAGTCAAGAAAAATTTTGATAATAAGTTGAATTTATTTGATTTTTATGTTAATCTATATTATGTAAAGCTGAGGTGATATACTGTGAAAGTCAGAAAAATCGGCGCTTTGATACTGATTTTTGTTTTGCTTTTTGTGTGTCTGTGCGGCTGTGCACCTGATTATGACAGAGCAACAGAGAAACTTCTCAAAAAGAGTAAGACCGTTAATTTTGATAATAACCTTGATTTTGTTGAGGATGAGGATCGTACGTCAGTAGCGTACCAGATCATCAGATCCATGGGAATAAAAGAAAAAATCGGTCAGCTTCTGGTCATTGAACCGGATGTACTCCTTTCGAACGATTCAAACAACACTTATTCTGTTACTCAGTACATGAGAAATGAATATGAAAAGTATCCTGTCGCCGGCTTTATTCTGATGCACGATAACATCAAAAATCCGTCTCAGCTAAATTACCTTACTAAAGAACTGCTTACGATCGGCAGTATAAAATCCTTCATCGGCGTTGAAGAAGAGGGCGGCGATCATCTTCGTATCGCGGGAACGAATGAATTCAGCCTTGACAAAACCCCTGCGATGAAAGATATTGCGCAGAACGGCGAGCCGGGCGAAGTGAAGCAGGCAATGTCCGAAATCGGCAAATATCTGTTTACTTATAATATTAATTTCGATCTTGCGCCTGTTGCCGACGTTCTAACAGCGAAATCAGGCAGTATAATCGGTTCACGTTCCTTCGGCAGCGATCCTGCCAAAACGGCTCAGTTTGTTAAAGCCGCCGTTGAAGGACTTCATGAGCACCAGATCATGTCAGCCGCCAAGCATTTCCCCGGTCACGGCAGCGTAAGCGGCGACTCAAATATCCAGTCCATAGATGTAAACAAGACGTGGGAAGAAATGCTTGAAAGCGACATCGTTCCTTTTAAAGCCGCGATAGAGGCGGGAACGGATATGATAGTCGTATCCCATCTCACGGTTCAGAAAGTTACGGGCGATGATCTGCCATCGTCACTTTCTTATGAAATAATGACCAAAAAACTTCGTCAGGAGCTTGGTTTTGACGGAATAATTATGACAGAGTCTTTTTCGGCAGACGTTATTGCAAACACTTATACTCCGGGCGCCGCTGCTGTAACAGCCATAAAGGCCGGAGCGGATATAGTAGCTCTTTCAGACAGTTATAAAGAGGCTTTCAACTCTATACTCAAAGCTCTTAACGAGGGCACGCTGAGTATGAAGCGAGTTAACGAAAGCGTTTGGAGAGTTCTGAAGACTAAAGAAAAATACGGACTTCTCCAGTAGTAAAAATCAATAAAAATCAACTGTGCCGTTTTTTAGCGGCACAGTTTTTCTATTCAATATTAACCTGTTCAACTTTTACGTCGAGTGAATCGCCCATAAACATATTCGCTTTCTGCTCAAAGAATTCAGCATTATCGCTGACAAAATATTTACCAGGCTTCTTTTCTCCTGAATTAAGCAGATCTAATTCTGCAAGCTCTGTTTTAAGATGTTCAGCCGCCGCAGCGGATGAGCTTATTATTTCGGTTTTGTCGCCTATGAAAGCCGAAATAACATCGTGAAGCAGAGGATAATGGGTACAGCCGAGGACGAGAGTGTCTATTTCTTTTTCTTTCAGCGGAGTAAGATATTCCTCAACGACTTCACTTATTACGGGGTCGTCTGTTTTGAATCTGCCCTCTTCAACAAGCGGAACAAGCAGAGGACACGCAACAGAAAACACCTCGGCATCAGGATTATATTTTTTTATTGCCTTTTCATAGGCTTTGCTTCTTATCGTAGCGTTCGTTGCTATAACTCCGATTCGGTTATTCTTGGTTATATGCGCCGCTTTTTCGGAAGCAGGCTCAACAACACCGAAAATCGGGATGTCGGGATAATTTTTTTCTACTTCCGTTTTTGCCGCAGAATCCGCTGTATTGCAGGCAATAACTATTGCTTTGATATTGAATGTGTTCAGAAATCTTACGTCATTCATAACGTATTCGGTTATCTGCTGCTTTGAACGTGTTCCGTAAGGAACGTGGGCAGTGTCGCCGAAATAGATAATGTTTTCACCGGGAATATCGTCAATAATGCTTTTTACCACGGTAAGTCCGCCGATTCCCGAATCAAAAACACCGATATATTTGTCGCTTTCTTTCATCAGAACAATACCTTTCAGATTGAGTTTACAAGCTTTTTGAAATGTTCTCCTCTTTCTTCAAAGCAGGTGTACTGGTCAAATGAGCTCGTCGTGGGCGAAAGGAGAACTGTATCGCCGGTCTTTGCAATTTTATTGGCTTCATCAAGAGCTTCGTCAAGCGTCGTTACAACGATGCCGTCGCTGCCGACGAGATCGTCAACGAGTCTTTTGCCGCAGGCGCCGAAACCTATAACTTTTTTGACGCAGCCGAGATTCTTTTTTACTTCGTCCATTGCAAGACCTTTTTCAAATCCGCCGACTAAAAGAATAACACCTTTGTCAAAAGCTTTAAGAGCGGTAATGGTAGCATCGGTGTTGGTGCCTTTTGAGTCGTTATAATACTTCACGCCGTTGATTTCACGCACGAATTCGATTCTGTGTTCAACTCCAGTAAAAGCAGAAACGGCTTTGCTGATTATTTCGTTTGAAACTCCGACTGCTTTTGCAAGACTGACGGCTATAATTACGTTCTGAAGATTATGTTTGCCGACAATGCGTACACACTCAACAGGCAGAACTTTTTCACCTTTGATGCAGATGTAACCGTCTTTGATGTAATTATCGGCGTCGTCATTTTCAATGCTGAATGACTGAACGCTGCATTTTACGGGATAGCGGTCGGTATATTCTTTAACAAGGGTGTCGTCGCTGTTGAGAATAAAAACATCGCTGTCTGTCATATTTCTGTAAACTTCGGTTTTTGATTTATAATATGCGTCAAGGCTGCCCATAAAATCAACGTGGTCAGGAGTCAGATTGATTATAACAGCGGCGTCAGGACGGAATCTGTCGATATTTATAAGCTGGAAGTTTGAAATTTCGAGCGCAATATAATGCCCCTCGTTTTCCATAAGTCCGGCGTCAATAACTATGTCGCATAAAGGAGTTCCTATATTGCCGCAAAGATGAGCTTTGTCGCCGAAAGCTTCGGCAAGAATGTTGTAAACGAGCGTGGTGGTAGTGGTTTTGCCGTTTGTGCCCGTGACTGCGATATAATGCTGAGGCTTAGCCGCCTGAAAAGCCAGCTCTATTTCAGTTATGATCGGAATATTTCGTTCTTCAAGACGTCTTATCATAGGTGTTCTGAACGGAACACCGGGATTTTTGATAACGAGGTCAAAATCTCTTTCAAAAACTTCCATACTTTGATCTGTGATTTCAACCGAATGAGATGCAAGAAAATCAAGATCATCCTGATTCTCAATTTTTTTACTGTCGGAAAGAGTGATTTCGGCGCCGAGCAAGTCAAGAACTTTTATTGCCGCTTTTCCGCTTCTGGCAAGACCTATTACCAGAACTTTTTTATTTTTTAAATCCATGTTCTGCCTCCGGATAATATTCTCTGCTGTTTATTATATGCAATATGTTGTTAAAAGTCAAATCATAATTGAAGCCGGGAACAAACCCGGCTTTGAATATTTTGTTATCAGAATTCTGTTTCCTGTTTCTTTTTGTTTCTGATGATTATGTAAAGGAGTACGGCAATTCCCGCCGCAAGAATTACAGCTACGGCTACAATTGCAATTGTTTTTGATTTATTGCTGGTGATTTTTGCGTTTGAAGAAGAATCCTGAGCAGAAGACGGATCAGAGCTGTTTTCTGCAGACGGATCATCTTCGTCATTCTGAACTGTTATTACATTGCCTTGCGAATCGGTCGCTGTTACGGGCTCGCCGATTTCGGAATCTTTAGCGGCAGAAGCGCTGTCATTGTCATTCATATTGTCTTTTGATGTGCGCTGAGCATAAGCCGTCTGATTCGGCTGCTCAGAATCGCCCGATACAGCAGAATCCATATCATAAGAAACAGAAGCCGTTATATCTTTCATATCTTTTGTCTGGCAGTTTGTTACGGAAAGAGTTACGTCTGATTCCGAAACTTTCGTTCCGCCTATTTTTGAAAAAGCCATTCTCATAAGGATGCCGTCGTTATTTATTTTTGCAAAAGGCTCAAGAGTTGCAACAGATAACTTTATCGGGTTGGAATCCGGATTGATGCTTCCTATTATCTGCGAGCCTTTTTCTTCCTGCGCGTCTCGGAAAAGCTTATATCCGCTGCCGAGCTTGGCTTCTGTCAGCTTGAGTTTCAGGCTGTTGTACTTAACTTCAAAGTCAAGCGCGCTGAATCCGGTTCCGTCTGTGAATTCCACAACGACGGTCGCTGTTTTATCAGTCTGCTCGGCAAGGCGCACCCTGAACGAAGCAGAGTCAGCCGCGCTTACCGTAAACGGCAAAGTCATCACCGCAATAACTATGCAGATCAAAACAGAAATAATCTTTTTCATCATTATCAACACTCCCTTGAATTATAAAACGGCAAGACCAAACGCCGCATTTTTGATTTTTTCAACATCTTTTGAATCAATAATTTTATCGCCCGTAACGTCCATTGCGTTTAACTGAGCCGCCGAAAAACCGGCTGCCTGCTTTGCACCCTGGGTATATGCCAGAATGTCGGACAAATCAAGCGCATCACAGATTCCGTCTGAGTTTGTGTCGCCCTTAACAGCGATCGTATACTCCTTTTTTTCTCCGTCGAGGTCAGCCGTGATAATCGAGCCTGTGCCGATTCTTGAAGAAACTGTATTTGTAAATGAAACAGTCGCGCCGCCGGACAAAGCGATGTATTTATCAAGGAACTGATCCTCGCTGAGCTTTTTATCGTTTACGGCAACAATGTTTGTACCGCTGTCAAGATTAGCTCCTGCCTTGAAGGCGATATCCGCTTTAACGATTTCAGAGAATACCGCATAAAGAGTAATATTGCTGTTTCCGGCTTTGAGCGATGACGAGTCAGAATATATGACTTTTCCGCCGGGGACGTCTGACCATCCGTCAAAATTATATCCGGGAACGCTCAGCCCGCTTTTTGCAAGAGTTATGTTCTGGCCTGACTTTGCCTGCTGAGGGGCTAACGCTTTTCCTGCAATGCCTGTGCTGAAGCTTATTGTTACGTTCATATCGGCATAATCAAGGCTTATCCAGCCCGTCTTGCCGCTGCCGTAGTTGAAACTGCCCCAGTTTGCACTGACCTTGTTTATAAACAGTTTATCACCAGAATGAACCTGACCGTCTTTTGTGTATGCAGTTGACGGACCTGTTCTTACGTTAAGGTTCTGAGTATTTACTTCATAAAGCCCGATTTGCGGATCGGTTGAAATATAGTCTGAAGTTTTCTGAACTGATGAGTCGAGCTTTATATATCCCGATTCCGTGCCAAAGTGAATTTTGCCCCATGATGATCCTGTTTCATAAACGTAAACTTCGGCGGAAGCCGGCAGAGTTCCGATCGAGCCGAAGCTACTGCCTGCCTTTGCTCTTACGCTGACTGAGCTCTTTGTTTTATAAGTTCCGCAGTCTTTGCTGTAGGCAGTAGGCTCTTCCTTCGGCAGAACAGGCGAGGAGGGAAATAAATTGTATCCGTTTTCTCTTATGTATTTCGGGAAGTTCCGGTAGCATCTGCTTATATCAACTTTTCCCGTTACTCCGCTTACAGAGCCCGAATCTGTATACTGCCACATATCGTAAGTACCTGCGTATGTGACGGTTGAATTGTACTGAGCGAGCCATAACGTATATTGGGAAAGCTCAGACATATAAAGCAGCGACGTTGCCCAGTATCTGTTTGCATAAATACCCGCATAAAAGCCGTTATCCGTCAGAGTTTTGCAGAAAGCTTTTGCTATATCGGTTCGCTGACGAGTGGTAAGCATCGTCTGAAGCTGTTCTGCTTCAAAGTCAAAATAAATCGGCATATCAAGCCTGCAGTTATATTTTTTAAGCAGGTTGATCGTCCAGTTTGCTTCCTCTACCGCATCGGCAACATTATACGAATATGTGTAAAAATAGCATCCGACCGGGATAGAGTGCTTTACAGCCTCGTTATAGTATTGGTAAAAAAGTTCGTCCTCTTTAAGAGCGGAATGATACACCGAGCCTCTGTACCCGATTTTAAGTATTACGCCGTCAACAGAAGCTGAAAGTTTGTTCCAGTCCACCCTGTTGTTCCAGTGGGAAAGATCAACAACCTTAAAATCTGCGTTTTCAAGTTCAGAAGCGAAAAAAGAATTTGCACAGGTAAAAATGAGAATAACAGAGCACACGATAGCTATTATTTTTTTGATTTTAACTGCCATAACTTCCTCCTTGATCTGATACTTAAATTTATTCTATCATAATTATGTTTTTTTGTCTATAAAAAGATTGAAAGAATTGAAAAATATGATATACTGTTTTACGGTAAAATATATAACAGGTGAGAAGAATTGGAAAAGAAAAATATCTTCAGCAGCAAAATTACGTTTGCCCTGCTGGCTCTTAGCGCAACTGCGCTGTGGGGTACGGCATTCCCGGGCATTAAAAAAGGATATGAGTGGTTCGGTATAGACAGCACGGGTTCAACTCTTCTTTTTGCCGGGCTCAGATTCCTGATCGCAGGGACAATGGTGCTGCTTATTTATATAATCAAAAATAAAAAATTTCCCGCTCTTGAGAAAAGCGAGATTAAAACCGTACTTGTGCTGAGTGTGCTTCAGGTTGCGGGCGACTATTTCTTTTATTATATCGGTCTTGCAAAAACTCCGGGAAGCATAGCAAGCATTATGAATTCCTTCGACTCGTTTGCAATAGTGCTTATCGCATCAAGATTTTTTAAAGACGATAAACTGACTTTCAGAAAAATACTCGGCTGTATTATCGGTATCGCGGGAATCATAATAATAAATTTCAAAGGCGGGGCAGGGTTTTCGTTCCGTCTTACAGGTGAAGGATTTTTGCTCATATCCGCAATATTCGCCACTTTCGGAATGATCGTGAATAAAAAAGCTGCCGTAAAAATGGATCCGATAATCGTAACGGGATATTACCTGCTCATAGGCGGGCTGATGCTTATTATGACAGCGCTTCCGCTGGGCGGAAAGATCACTTTTGCGTCGTTAAAAGCGGATATGTGCCTCGTTTATCTGGCGGCGGTCAGCGCAGTTGCGTTTATGATATGGACAACGCTGCTTAAACATAATGACGCAAGCAAGCTGAGTGTTTTCAAGCTGACGACTCCGATTTTCGGCAACGTTTTTTCTGCGCTGTTTCTGCACGAAAATATTTTTACTGCGGCGCATCTTATATCCGTCGTGCTTGTGGCTTCGGGCATTGCCATCGTCAACACCGAAAAGTCTTCAGCAGGT
>CADAMY010000102.1 GCA_902789095.1 Oscillospiraceae bacterium
TGCTGTATAGCTGTAGCCGTTGGCAGCTCAACGGTAGCAAATAAGGTTTGTGATAATAAACTTGCTATTGCAGACGGTTTCGCATCAGGCGCAGGTTCTTCTTACAGCGAGCAGGCCGGTACTGATGACTCCCAGGGCAGCGTGATTGTAGGAGAAAACGGCGAAACAACGCCGAATGACAGCGAAGGCACACTTGATGTAGCGGTTGATTCCGCAAGCGACGGCACTCAGGCGGAAAGTTCGGATTCCTCAGCTCAGAGCTCGTCGGATTCTGCGGCTTCCTCATCTTCGTCTTCAGCGTCAAGTCAGAGCGGCAGTTCATCTGCTCCGAAAGAGATAACTCTTGCGGCGGGACTTACCAGCACCAATAAAGAAGAAGTTCTTAAATTCTATCAGCTTGCCGCAGCGAAGAACGAATCAAAAACATTCCATCAGTCAATGACTCTCGAAGATCTTCAGGGCGGAAAAGGCGCAGTAGGCGGACTTATAAACGCATTCACGCCTATAGCAAAAAAAGCTCTTGAAAAGAATTCAAACGACAATCAGGGCGTTCCCGGCACACCGGAAGCTATAAAGGCGTCTGACTGGAAATCCGCAAAAGCAGTAAACGACGGCACATACACTACTCTTGATATCCGTGTAGTTGATCAGACTGACGGTGCAAACGGCAAATCCAACGAAGGCCCTGTCGGCAGATCCATCAGCGTTCTTGACGGCGTTCAGAGAGCGCTTGACGATCTTGACGGTGTAACGGCAGATTTTTCCAACGCAAAGTTTGCGCTTAAATATACCAACGCTTATATTAAGGTTAAAATCAAAAATTCAACAGGCGAATTTGTCAAAGGCACAGGCGAATGGCATCACACCGTTAACGTTGAAATGGACAACCTTAACGTTAAGCTCGCAGTTTTCAACGTTACGCTCAGAGGCGCAACGGGCAGAGTAAATTATCTTGTAACTTATTAATCGTCAAAAGAAACAGTAAACAATCAAGCCTCCTGCTTTAATAAGCGGGAGGCTTAAATTATTCATTAAAGAAAAGAGGTTTATTCGACGTCGTAACTGACTATAACGTTTCCTGAGGAGTCAAGAAGCGGAGTAACACTGCCGGCATAACCGGATTTCCATAAAAGATAGTTTACGCCTGTTTCGGTATCTACCAGAATCTGACGGATACCATCGTCGGATAACGATGAGCCTTCTTTTAAAATTGATTTAAATCTGTTTTCGTTTTTTGACATTCTGAAAACCACCTTTTTATAATTATTAAACCAGTTCAAATGTGTATGCGCTGTTTGTGTACCATCTGCCTGTCAGGTAATTGACGGGTCTGAAAATCACTTCGTCATCATAAACCTCAAGCTGAGCGCCCGTGCCTGAAACGGGGATACCGAACATATTGACGATTCCGAAAGTCGGCAGGCTCAGATATGTAACGCCGTTAACCTGCTCAGCCATGGGAATATCAAATTTTTCACCGACGTATTCGCTTCTGATTCCGCCGTGCATGTGACCTGAAATATAAAATACATTGTCGTATTTTTCAAGGATCGCCGGCACGTTGTATTCTTCGGGATCGATTCCGCTGTCTTCCCAGATGGTAGGCTCGCCGTTGATTCCTTTTATCGGCCAATGACAGCATACGAATACAGGCTGACCCTCGGGAGCGCTTGCAAGCTCACTGTCAAGGAAGCTGAGCTGTTCTTCGCTCATCGAAATCATATCCCAATGACCGCCGTCAATAACTTCGTCGCCGAGCACGATAAATTTATATCCGTTGATTTCGGTCGAATAATAAATCGTGTCAAGCTCTCTGCCGCTGTAATCGTTGTAATATTTAATCATATTATCTCTGGCTTGCTCTCTCGTGATGTCGGTAACGTCTCTGTCGCCTGCGTGACCTATATCATGATTGCCCGGAACGCTTACAACCGGAGCGGGACTGTATTTTTTAATTATATCGTAATATTTTGCAACAGACGGCTCATCGGCGTAATTTGTCAGGTCGCCTGCGATAACAACTGCGTCAACGGGTGTTTTGGCTTTTGCCATAGCTTTGAGTCCCTGCTTGAGGAAAGAAGTTCTGAATATTCCCTTTGCTTCAATATGAACGTCGGAAATCAGCGAAATATTCATTTTGCAGTCGTCTTTTTTTGCCTGAAGACCGGGCTTGCTGAATCCTGTATAAGGAACTATCGTAATAAAGATTGCGAGTAAAAACGCAGTTGCTTTTCTGATAAAAACACTGAATGTCATTTGGTTTTCTCCTGTTCTAAAATATAATCAACAACCCGTTTTGTTGACGAGCCGTCGGGATTCCCGAAATTGAATTCACGGAATTTCTTTTCTTTCTGTGAGTAAGCGATAGAAATATCGTCTGAAAGCAGATTCAGCAGCGTGTCAAAATCCCTTGCGACAGGGCCGGGAACGTAAGTTTCGTAATCAAAATAAAACTGACGGTCGTTTGCGTATTTATCAAGGTCAAACGCATAGAAATACAGCGGTTTGCCTATCAGCGCTGCGTCCATACATACCGACGAATAATCCGTTATCATAGCGTCGCAAAGCCTTGTAAGCTCGCCGACGTCTTCATAATCTGTCACGTCAACGGCGCCCTCAAGGTCTGATGCGGTGTGCCTTATCTGCGGATGAAGCCTTATAAGCAGAGAGCTTGTTTCGCCGTAGCGTGCATTGAATGCCTTAACGTTAAGGTTATCAAGAAGCTTTTTGTCGTCTTCCGGATTGTCACGGAAAGTCGGCGCATATAAAATCAGCTTTTTGTTTTTGCACTGAGGATAAAGAGCGTCGAATTTTTCACGCAGAGCGGCTTCGTCAACGGGCAGGAAAAAATTGTCGGCTCTCGGCGCTCCGAGCGGCAAGACCTGATCTTCCCTTACTCCGAAAGCCTGAGCGTAAAGCGGCGCAACGTCCGGCGAAGAGCATACGACGTATGTAAGTCTTCTCGCTCCGTTCAGCTCACGCTTCCTTATATCTTCGGGCTGGGGAATATGAAGACCGAATTTTTTGAATACGCCTTCTGCGTGCCAGAGCTGAGTGACAACGGTTTTTTTGCTGAAATTCAGCGTCCCCATCGGCATAAAATTATCGTTTAAAAAAACGTATCCCGACGTGGCGAGAAGATACGCTTTTTTTGTAAAAAATCCGAGAATCACGGGAATTGATTTTACGGATTTGAAATCAAGGTCAGCGGCGGAAATTTTAACTATTTCATATCCGCCGCGGTTTTCGACTTCTTTGAGCACCATACCGAGGCTGTCGGTAAAATTCTCCCTGTGGGGAGAAAGAAACGTAACTCTGTTTGTTTTTACAGTAAAAATTCTGCAAAAGTTGAAGAATAAAGAGTACAAAAAGTAAAAAAATCTTTTCATAAAATTATTTGTTCCAGTTCATAACCGTTTTTCCGAAATTGCGGCTGAAATCATGCTCAAACGCTTTGTGGATATCCGTAATGGATGAAACTGTGATTTCTTCGCCGACGATGTTTTCAAGATAACGGCTTATTTCGGGATGAGAATGAATCAGCTCAACTGTTTTGATAAAATCAGCTTTTCCGCTTCTGCTCGAGCCGAAAAAGAAAAGTCCCTTTTCAAGAATCATTCTCGTGTTTATGTCAATATTGTTTTCGCTGACACCCATAAGAGCAACCGTGCCCTCAGGGTTGATGTGATCGATTATCTGATTTATTGCGCTTCTTGATCCTGCGCCGCCGACGCATTCAAAAGCGTGGTCAACGCCGAAATCTTCGGGCAGAGCGTCAACGTGATAAGCGGCGTTGGCAAACGTAAAATAAGAGAGCTTTTCATAAACGGTACCCATAACGTAAAGCTCAGCATCAGGATAGATATAATGAAGCAGCAGAGAGGTAATAAAACCGACATTGCCGTCGCCCCAGATGCCGATTTTATTTTTTCTTGCGTGAGAAATTTTGCCGAATCTTGTTATCGTATGGGTGCAAACGCTGATAAGCTCAGTAAAGGCGGCAACGGTAAGATTCATCGAATCGGGAATTGCAACGAGCCTTTCGGGACTGGACGTAATATAGTCCTGCATAAAGCCGTCGTATCCGCTTCCTCTGAAAAAGCTTGAATAACGGTAATTTTCCGCTATAATGTCGTCGTCTTGTGTCGGGATATTTGGGATCGGAATAACCTTCTGACCGGGCTTGAAAGTTCCCGTCGGGTCAAAAACCACTTCGGCGCAGCATTCGTGAGTGAGCGCCATGGGGAGCTTCTTTTTGAGAATCTCACGGCTTCTGATTCCCTGATAATAGCGCTGATCCGCTTTGCATATAGAGAGCTTGAGCGGATGAATGATAACCTTATCGCTGTCTATGGACAGGTCTTCATACGCTACGTCGATAAGCCTCGGCTCGATCAGCTTGTAAACGGCGTTAATCATTTTCGTTGACCCCTTCTAAAAGTGCTTTTGCCATTTTAAGATCGTAGGGATAAGTGATTTTTATATTGAAAGCTTCGCCTTCAACAAGGCTTACAGGCTCGCCTTTGAGAACGTAGATCTTGCAGGCGTCTGTAAGAATTGCTTTTTCTTCGGGAGTGAGAGAGCTGCATATCTCACGGAGTTTTTTTGCTTTGAAAGACTGGGGAGTCTGCCCCTGATACATATTTTTTCTTTCGGGGATTGCGCTGATAATTTTGCCGTCAACGCTTTCTACGATAGTGTCGACTGCGCTCACAACTGTATCGCACGCTCCGGTCTTTATAGTGCAGTCAATGTTTTCTTCAATGATTCGGTGAGTTACAAACGGACGCACAGCGTCGTGGGTGAGGATGATCGTATCGTCGTCAAGCCCGAATTTGTTTTCAATATAATCAAGAGCGCATTCAAGCGTATCGTTTCTCGTTTCTCCGCCTGAAATTACGTCGATTTTTTCGGTTTTGCCGATGTATTTATTGATAAGATCCTTCGTCTGCTCAACCCAGATTTTCGGGCAGAGAACAACGACCTTGTCAATACGGCTGTTAATAAAAAACTTTTCAACAGTATGGATTATTATTGGCTTGGAGCCGAGCATAAAATACTGCTTGGGAGTGTCCGTGCTGCCCATTCGGCTGCCTCTGCCGCCTGCGAAAACTGCTGCAATTATCATATCGGAAACCTCATTTCTTGCCGACCATTTCGTCGTATTTATCACATACCTCGTTGACCTCGCCGTTTGCTATAATCGTTCCTTTCTGAAGGATTATAGCTTTGTCGCAGAGTCTTCTGACCTGATCGGTATTGTGTGAAACAAAAAGAACTGTTACGCCTTTGTCAAACATAGATCTTACTTTTGCCTCGCTCTTTTTGCCGAATTTTGCGTCGCCGACCGAAAGAACTTCGTCAAGAATAAGAACTTCCGGGTCAACTGCGGTAGCTATCGCAAAGCCGAGACGGGCGCGCATACCTGACGAATAGTTTTTTATCGGAACGTCAATAAAATCTTTAAGCTCGGAAAACTCAACTATTTCGTCGTATCTTTCCTGAATGTATTTTCTTGAATATCCCATTGTTGCGCCGTAAAGAAATATGTTCTCTTTACCGGAATAGTTGCTGTCAAATCCTGCTCCGAGCTCAAGCAGAGGAGCGATAACGCCCTCAACGTGAACGGTGCCTTTAGTGGGTTTGAGTACGCCTGCGACCGTTTTGAGCAGCGTGCTTTTCCCGGCTCCGTTAAAGCCGAGAATGCCGAGACGTTCGCCTTTTTCAACGGTGAAGGAAATATCCTTGAGCGCCCAGAATTCCGTAAACATTAGCTGATGTTTTATGAGCTTTACAAAATATTCTTTGATGTTGTCGATCTTTTCTTTATTGAGGTTAAAAAGTATGCTGACGTTTTTTACCTCAACAGCAGGTTTACTCACGGATACCCCTCCTTATATGTGAAGTATGAATTTATCCTGATTCTTGTAGAATACGAGGATGCCGATGGCGAGAACTGCAAGCGATACGCCAAGGCCATAGGCAAAATGCGACCAGTTCCATATCTCGCAGTAAAGCACGCACGAGCGGAACATCTCAATTATACTGTACAGCGGGTTTAGCATAAGCACCCGGATTATTGACGAGTTCATGCCGTGCTTTTTGAACGTTGTAAGAGAATACATTATAGGCGTTATATAAAAAAGCATCATGCAGACTACTTCATAAATATATTCAACATCTTTAAAGAAAACGTTAAGTACCGAAAGAATAAGTCCTACGCCCAGGGCAAGAATGCAGAGAATAAGTATCGGAACAAAGCACAGCAGAATGTACCACGAAAGATGAAGGTCAGGATACGCTCCGGTGAAGTGATTTTTTATCAGGAAATATCCCATAACAACTACAAGAACGGAAAGGGATATAGTGAACGTAACGAACGTTGATAAAACGTTTGAGACAGGGTATACGTATTTCGGCACATACACTTTTTTAAGCACTGAGGCGCTGTTTCTTATGGAGCGCATAGCTCTTTTGGTTGACTGAGTAAAAAATTCATACAGCAGTCTGCCCGTAAGCAGGTAAACGGGGTAGCATACAACGCCTTCACTTGACCTGCCGAAAATCGTGCCGAAAATGAGCACGAGAATTATCATCGTAAGCAGCGGCTGCAAAAAAGTCCACAGCATACCGAGGAATGAATCTCTATATTGAAGCTTGACGTTTTTGCGTACAATTTCCTGCATAAGATAACGGTATTTATACGCATTGGCAAAATATTTTTTAATTTTTTCCATAGCAGTTACCTCAGATAGTTTTCCATTTAATGAAATATTTGAACATAGATTTTATGTGGATCATCAGCAGTTTTTTGTTGGATTTGCTGGCTCTTTCCCAGACGTGATAAATCGTGGCGTAAGGATAATAAACAACTCTTGTGAGCTTCTTTGCTTCGCGTGAAATATCAGCGTCCTCAAAATACATAAAGTACCTCTCGTCGAATCCGCCAAGCTGCTTGAATATTTCCGTTCTGAAGCCGATAAAGCAGCCTGACGTACATTCGATATCCTGCGGGGAGGAAAGGTCCCTGTCAAGCATAGCATATTCTTCGAGCAGTTTATTCATCTTTTCCGAATCTCTGAAGCGGCTTGCAATAAGATATTTAAGCCTCGGATTTCTTTTGCCCAACACTTGAAGAGTTCCATCAGGGAAACATATTTTAGGTGAAACAACTCCTATGTCGGGGTTTTCGTCCATAAAGGCGCATATTTTATCAACAGCGTCATCCCTGAGAATTATATCCGGATTGATTACAAAGTGATATTTTGATTCAAGCATCGGGAGTACGACGTTATGCCCTGCGCCGAAACCTTTGTTGTATCCCGGCTCAATAAGGCAGACCTGAGGGTATTTTTTTCTGATAAAATCCGGGGTGCCGTCTGTTGAGTGATTGTCAACAACATACAGCCTGAATTTCATCGGATCGGTATGCTCCAGTATGGAGTCTATTGTCTGCTCAATACATTTCATATTGTTGTAAGTAACAATACAGCCTGTGATCAATGGATTATACATAATTAGTGAACCTTACGGCTTTAATGATTGACATTCTCCATTTAAGCTTTTGACTGAAGGATGTCCTGCCGCCTGTGACGGCGCCCGAATGCCTGCGATAATAAATCAGAGGCTCTTTTATAAGCGCAACTCTTCCTGCTTTCTCGCCGGCAAGACCTATCCATTGATCGTGCATCGGCAGGTCATCGGGGAAAGGCAGAATAAACGGTTTTAAACTTTTTGAAAATGCCATACAGCATCCGATATAAGTGTTTTTTATTATATTTTTGACTATTCCCGTGCCGGAGCCCATCGCTTCAAAAAAAGACTGCTTTACGGGATTCAGGTTTTCGTCGGTCACAATTGCGTCGTGCATGACAACAACTGCGCCTTTCTTTAGCTCTTCGCATACGGCGCTGACTTTTCCGTCAAGCCACACGTCGTCCTGATCGCAAAGAAAAATGTAATCGCCCTCAGCGGCGGAAATCGCGTTTTCAAAATTTTTGATCACGCCTTTGCCGGGGCCTTTTATATATCTGATTCTGCCGTCTGATTCAATAAATCCTTTTACAGCCTCATAAGTCCCCGTGTAAGGATTGTCGTCGGAAATTATAACCTCGTCGTTTTCTGAGAGCTGCTTGAGTACCGACAAAAGCTGCTCGCGGATATATTTTTCACCGTTGTATGCAGCCATAACAACAGACACCATAATTCTCACCTTTAAGTCGGATAATCCGATTATAGATACTATATTTTACCATATATTATCGTTTTAGTCAATCAAAAAAACATCGCCGGTCAATCGTATAAATTGCAAAAGCCGCATTTCCTGCCCGAAGCTGTATAAAGATACTGCAAAAGGGAGAAAAGGCGGCTGATTTACCGATATTTTTAAAAGATTATAATTAACAAGCACTTACAGATTTTTGAAATTGAATATATATCTTTGTTTTGCAAAGGCTTTTTACTAAGGGAATTTGAATTATAAAAGATTAAGCGCTTCGAGCGGATTTACGGCTTGACCGTCAACGGTTGTTTCAACGTGAATATGCGCAGGGTCGGCGGATTCAATGGGAAGCGTACCGATTTTGCCGATTATTTCGCCTTTTTTTACCGTGTCGCCTTTTTTCAGTTTAACGCTGTCGTCAAGTCCGCAGTATTTAACGGTAAGCGAATCAGGGCAGTTTAAAGTTACAGTCACGCCCCACATCTCGTCTTTGTCGACAGCAGCGACTGTACCGTTCTGAACGGCGAAAACGCTGTCGCTCTCACCTGCGGCAAAGTCAGTTCCGTTGTGAACCCGCCAGTCGCCCATGGTTGAGTTTTTTACCATTTCGCCGCCGCTGAAATCCGACGTCGATTTGCCGTCTGTCGGCGCGGCAAAATCGCCTGTGTAAGCCTTTTCTTCTTTGTTCACCGCCGTGGTCGTGCTTTCGCTTGTCGTCGGCTTCGGGATTCCCGTCGCAGGCACGTTTGCGAGTTCATTCTGAATATCGGCGGTTGTGGTTGTAATCTGCCGTCTTGTGGTTATTGTGATTTCCTGCGCGGGCTTCGGCAGAGCCGAGTTGTAAATCACGGCGCTTACACCGATGATCACAAGCAGACAACCTGTAAGTACGGCATAATAGAATCTTTTTTTGGGATTATTTTCTTTCATCGTTAAACACCTCACAAAATTTATACAATCGTATTTTTGCCAAAAGTGAAGCTTTTATACAACGAAAAAACAGCCGGACTTTCATCCGACTGTCTTTTCCAATAAATTGAGGGGTTTATTGAGGAGGGGTATGTACAATGAAGAGTTGCGGCTCTCTCCCTTGCACAAGTAAATAATAGATGCAAAATATTAACTGCGTGTGAACAGTTTTTAACTTTTTACTGTATATTTTGTGAACAAAAAAGACATATTATCCATTCGCAGAAACAGTGTATGCAAGTTATTAAAGATTAATACCAGATCCATCCGAACAGCAGAATTATAATCAGCCATTGAGCAAATGAATATTTGACAGTTACTTTGCAGGTATCGGTGACTGTGCTGCCGTATTCATCGGTAACTGTTACCTTTATATCCGCCGTACCTTTCTTCCCCGCATAAATGCGGCCGTTATTGTCTACCGAAGCAACTTTCGGATTTGAGGATTCGTATTTAATAGTATATTTTGTGCCGTCGGCTATGGAAATCTGTGGATTGATTTTTGCTGAAGATTTATAATTGAGAGTTATATCGTCTAAGTTTTCTATTGCAAGTTTTTTATAAATTGTCAGTCCGGCGCCTGCGGTAACACCAAGAGCCTCTTTGCTTGCCAAAGTCAACACGCCGTATGTATTTGTTACTGTTGTACCAAACGAATAATTCTCATCATTATATTCAAATGTTGCTTCACTTTTCAACGGGATAATTTCAGCAGAACTTAATGTTTCAGGAATCTCATACATATAACAAAGTTTTCCGTTAGATGTCAATCCAACCATCGGGATGCCTTGAATGCCGCTTACTTCGATTTCACCTTCATATGCGTAAATCACATGTGTTGCATCAAAACTGCTGACATTTTGATAATACTTTGGAATACTGTGAAATGACATAGATTCAATACTTATATCAAGAGTTTGGTTAGGCGCCTGCTTGATTTTACCGGCATCGTCTTTGTAGAAGTAGGTTTCTTTGTTGGGGAAGTTATTATCATATACATAAATTCTCGCCTGCCCGTTAACTTCTTTGTAATATAAAAAGTTAACTGCATGACCACCCCAACGTTTATGGTTATAATAATTATAATAACCAAAATAAATTAACTGAAGATTTCCTTTGTTGTCAAAAGAATGATTTTTTACATAATCAACCAATTGATTCCAATCAGATGAAATTTTTGAATTGTCCGTTTTGTAAAAGCTACCGCCCGCAACAATAGAATACAGTGCATATGAACCCTGTTTTTTCTGATAATAACAAATAGGCGTTTTAACTGTTGATGTTGAATTCATTGCATAAAGATTTGAACCAGTTAAACCGATTATTCTTTTATCAAGATTGCCCGTATAGTATCCCGAGCTTGTTATTGACATTCCGAAACAATGTCCGTCTGAATCCTTGTCACCATAATTGGAAAAGCTGTAAGTTTCTTCACCTAAATTATAAATATTTGTTGTTTTTGCCTTCCATACGGCGTAGAGCGTGGTGTTTTTATTTATTGTAATTGTATTGCCGGCACTATATTCCGCGCTTGCCGCTGAATTTGATGTTGCCCATCCTAAAAATGTATAGCCGTTTCTTGTCGGTATGGTTGAAGATATTTTATAAGTTGAAGCTCCTGTTTGTGCTGCAGGAGCACTGCTGCCGCCGTTTGCGTTATATGTTAATGTATATTTAGCGCTGGAACCGGGAGGTGTTTTGAAGTTGCCGATCGGACTGTCATATCTTGTGCCGTTTACAATAACATATATTTTATAGTAATAAGTTGTATCTGCCTGTAACGACTCTTTATATTTGCTCATCAAAAATGATGAATCAAAGTATGTCGATTTAATTGAAAGCCCTGTGTCGGGATAAGAATTTTTTCTGAGATTTGACGAAGATGTTCCGATATAAAATCCGCCTTCAGAGAGTGTGCGCTGGGAAGGAAATGTGATTTTACTGCTGATTTTCGCATCTGAAACGCTGATGTTTGTTACAGAGTTGAGTTTCCATTCAGGCGCAGCTGCTGTTTTAAAAGAATTGACGGGGCTTGTATAAGTCGTACCGTTGGCGATAACATATATTTTAAAATAATAGGTCGTATTTGCTTTCAGCGTTTCCTTATATTTGCTCATTAAAAAAGATGAATTAATATATGTTGATTTGATATTGCATTTATCAGGATATGCGTTTTTCTTTAGATTTGATGATGATGTTCCGATGTAAAAACCGCCTTCGGTACAATTTATTGATGAACCGAAAGTTACCTTCGAACTTATTTTGGCGTTTACATCAGTAATGTCTGTTGTTTTGTTGATGGTCCATGATGCGTTCGCAGCATTCGCATTGATTATGCCGAACGGTATAATCATAAACACTGTCATCAGCGAAAGAAATGCTGCTAATAGTTTTCTTGATGTTTTCATAAATATTCCTCCAAATTTTTTAATTTATTATGACACATATTTTAAATAAGTCCATAAGCCGTGTAAAAGCTTCTTAAACTTTAGAGATTATTTTGAGAGATTTTATTATACTTTTTTTACTGCAGCAGCATACAATGGAGGTTATTGACAAGATAAATATTTTCATCTGCAGCGAATGCGCACGGATTTTTATTATTGTGTTCAAGCTGTACAGGCAAAATCCTGCGCTGTGCAAAATATAATTTGTTTGAAAAAAATCTCAATTTCCCCCAAAAAATTTAAAAATCATCTTGAAATAAAAACGCTTATGGTGTAGCATAAAGGAAGCAAGATTAAAAGGAGCTGAATATATGAAACTTGGTGTTTTTACTACACTTTTGAGCAATTTACCGCTTGAAAAGGCACTCGAATATTTTAAGTCAA
>CADAMY010000103.1 GCA_902789095.1 Oscillospiraceae bacterium
CGTGACGGAAAATATATGGAGTTTGAAAGCGAATTGCCCGATTATTTTACGGGATTCCTTAAAACTCTGAAAAAAATCTAAATTTTATGGAGGTGTTATTTTGGACGCAGCAGTAAAAAAACAGTTACAGATAAAAGCGTGCAAAGTACGAATGGGAGTAATCGAGGGCGTTTATAACGCAAAATCCGGTCATCCGGGCGGTTCTCTTTCAATTACAGATATCCTTACTTACCTTTATTTCAACCATATGAACGTTGACCCCAAAAATCCCAAATGGGAAGACAGGGACAGATTCGTTCTCTCAAAAGGTCATACGGCTCCTGCTCTTTATGCAGTTCTTGCTCATAAGGGATTTTTCCCTGTTGAAGAGCTCAAGACTCTTCGTAAGCCCGGCTCAATGCTGCAGGGACATCCGAGCATGAAGCTCACCCCCGGCGTTGATATGAGCACAGGCTCTCTTGGTCAGGGCATTTCAACAGCGGTCGGTATGGCTCTCGGCGCCAAGCTCGCAGGCAAATCCTACAGAGTTTTCACAGCTCTCGGCGACGGCGAAATCCAGGAAGGTCAGGTATGGGAAGCTGCTATGTTTGCCGCCGCTAAAGGTCTTGATAATCTTGTTGCTGTTGTAGACAACAACAACCTTCAGATCGACGGCTCAGTTGCAGAAGTCAACTCACCCTACCCCATCGCTGAAAAATTCCAGGCATTCGGCTGGAACGTTATAGAAATCTATGCTCACGCATTTGACGAAATCGACGCGGCTTTCAGCGCAGCGGCTCAGTTCAAGGGTAAGCCCACCGCTATTATAGCAAAGAGCGTTAAGGGCAAGGGCGTATCATTTATGGAAAACCAGTGCTCATGGCACGGTACAGCCCCCAACGAAGAACAGTATAATGAAGCAATGGCTGAGCTTCAGGCAGCCCTTGCAGAATTGGAGGCGTAATTATGGCAGATGTAATTAAAGTTGCTACCAGAGAAGCTTACGGTAAAGCCCTCGTTGAACTCGGCGAAAACAACGACAAGGTTATAGTTCTTGACGCTGACCTTGCCGCAGCTACCAAAACAGGTATGTTCAAAAAAGCATTTCCTGACAGATTTTTTGACGCAGGTATCGCAGAAGCAAATATGATCGGCGTTGCCGCAGGTCTTGCAACTACGGGTTATACCGTATTCGCAAGCTCGTTTGCAATGTTTGCCGCAGGCAGAGCTTTTGAACAGATAAGAAATACAATCGGCTATCCTCATCTCAACGTTAAAATCGGCGCAACTCACGCAGGTATTTCCGTTGGTGAAGACGGCGCAAGCCATCAGTGCTGCGAAGACATCGCTCTTATGAGAACAATACCCGGTATGGTTGTTATAAACCCTGCTGATGACGTTGAAGCACGCGCGGCAGTTCTTGCAATGGCTGATTATGAAGGTCCTGCATATCTTCGTTTCGGCAGACTTGCAGTACCGAGAGTAAACTCGCTTGATTATAAATTCGAGCTCGGCAAAGGCGTTCAGCTTTGTGAAGGCAAGGACGTTACAATAGTTGCAACAGGTCTTATGGTCGGTGAAGCTCTTGCCGCTAAAGAGATACTCGGCAACGAAGGCATCGACGCCAGAGTTATCAACATCCATACTATCAAACCGCTTGATAAGGATATTATCCTTGCCGCTGCTAAAGAGACAGGCGCAATCGTTACCGCTGAGGAGCACAACATCATCGGCGGTCTCGGCTCCGCAGTTGCAGAAGCTGTATGCGAAGGCTGTCCCGTACCGGTTATGAGAGTCGGCGTTGAAGATACGTTCGGCAGCTCAGGCCCCGCAGTTCAGATGCTCAAGATTTACGGTCTTACTGCTGAACATATTGTTGAAAAAGCAAAGGCCGCAATCGCCGCAAAATAAATTCAAAATCCTTTGGGGGAATGTCAAATGGACAATAAAAAATCTGATTTGACGAATCCCGTTTTTGCAAAAAATGCTCGGGCGGAGAATTCGTCCGAGCTTTCTTCTATAATGGAGGAAATGAAAAACGGTATAGATCTTCAGCCGCTTGAAGATATTGAACAAAATGAAATAATAGCATTTGACGATAAAAGCGTGATTGAGGAAAAAGAGAAAGCTGACAACGCTTCCGACAAGAACCATCTTATCAGAAAGCGTTTTGTAAGAGTAATAATAGCTGTGATTGCCGTTATAGCCATCGTTTTCGGCGGATATACTGCGTTTGTTCGCCTTGAAGATTATTCACATGCGGCGGCGGCAGTTTATCAGAAAGGCTCAAGCTATTATGTTTCACTTGATAATGACAAAAAAATCGAGCTCAGCGGCATTATAAAAGCTCAGCTTTCATCCGACGGCTCGGTGCTTATTTATTCTCAGGATACTTCCTCAAAAACAGGAAAGTACGATATCAGAATGCTTGAACTGAAAAAGCGCAGTTCCGTGCGCAGCGGCGGTTCGCTGATCGTCAGCGGAATTGAGAGCGAATGGAGCACAAACAGCGACTGCACTTACGTCTATTATACCGAAACAAAGGGCAAAGACACACATTACTACGCTTACTCCCTTCTTTCAAGAGAGACATACAGCATCACATACGACGCCGACCAGGTATTTCTGCCTGAAAAAGGCGACATCGTTTATTTTTTAAGAGATGATTCCGGCAAGTTACAGCTTTACAGAATCAGGCTCGGCGACCGTGCGGAGCATATAGACACAGTATCTGCCGCAAGATGCTACACCGAAGGCAGTAAGACCGAAGTTTTATACACAGTCAGTTCTGGCGATGAAACGTACAATCTCTACACTGTAAGCGCAGACAGCAGTCCGGAGCTCATAGCAGAAGGCGTCAGCGAAGTTTATCTTGATGATTATTCAATCGGCGGCAATCTGTATTATTTCATAAAATCCTCGGCAAAGCTTAACTGGACTGATTTTGTAGATGACACCTACGCAGATTCTGACGCAGTTATGAGCAAGCCCGACAAAGGCGAGTATCTTGAAACACGAGGATTCTTCATCAGGCGTACAGTCATTGACGAGGCTTCGTATGAAGCCGCTATGAAAAAATATAATCAGAAGCTTGTTCGTGACGAAATCCGTGAAGCTCTTGATTCGCTCGACCTCGGAGTTGCAGTTTCTGCTGAATACAAGGTCAAAGTATACGACGGCGAAAAGAACAAAGAGCTTGCAGGCGGAGTAAAGCTTGAAAATATTGCGGACTTTGCCAAAACAGGCTCCCCCGCCATCATTTATAAGAAAACTAAAATCGACTCCGATAAAAAAATAAAGATGTCCGATCTTTACAGTAAAGCTGTTGATTCCTCAGCTCAGGAAGCCGTTGACTATGTTCTGAATGCGTTAAGAGGCGATTTTGAGCTTGTAACGGGATATAAATACTCATGGTATAACGGCACTAACGTATTTGAGCTGGATTTTGCTCCTGAATATGATATTTCACAGACAAAATTTTATTTCACAGGCAGAAAAGGATTTTATTCATCCGTAAAAGAAAAAGACAGCGTTTACTACACTCTTTATTATACCGCAGTCGGCGATCAGCAGCTCTCACAGGCTCAGCAGGTCGCTCAGGGCGTTGTTTCGGTTGAGCAGAATAATCAGATCTTGTACGTCACAGCGACGCAGGGTGATGAGCTTAACAGCTTATATATCTTTATCTCTGACGGAACTTATCAGAAGGTTACGGATAACTGCGTTCAGTTCTTTAATGACACTGAAACAGGCAGTCTGATAATTCTTACTGCGGACAGCACGCAGGAATCTTTGCAGACGGTAACGGCGTCCGTTTATAAAGACGGTGAAATTCAAGCGATTGACAGCGATATTGATTACAGATACGTTTCTGTCAAAGGCAATCATATCGCATACATTACGGGTTATAAAGACACCGAGGTTTCTGCAAACAAAATCACAAGCGGCGGCGAACTTAAAATTTACAACGGTGAAAAAGTAAAAACCATTGATTCAGACGTTACCGCAATAACAGAATTCAACTAACTGAATCGGATATACAAAAAAACACTGCCCTCGCAGGGCAGCCGTCAAAAAGAAGGTTGTTGAGTAAAATTCAGCAACCTTCTTTTACATCTGCAAACCGGGATTTGTCGTTATTGTTTACCGTCCAAATACGATTATTCCCGCGATACCGGCAATGCAAATCAGTATAATAGGCGATATTCCGTTCCTGATTATCTTTTTGGATACGAAGTATACGGCACCTAAAGCGACGGTCATGATGATCGCGGAATAGTCAACGGAAAAGTTGTTGACGCTTCCGATGCAGTTTATAAGAATCATATAAGCGCCTGTGGCGAGAACGATACCGATCACGCATGCTTTCAGAGAACTGAGCGTGGCTTGAAACACACCGTTTCCGATCAGCTTCTTCAAAAGCGTCATCAGTACTATCACTGTCAGGAACGCGGGCAGTATGACGGCGGCGGTCGCGATGGTCGCGCCGGGAACGCCCGCCTTCACGCTACCGATATACGTTGCAAGATTGACCATGATCGGGCCTGGCGTGCTTTCGCTGACAGCGATCATATAAGACAGTTTTTCTTCCTCGATCCATCCATACGATAACACTACCTCGCGAATCAGCGGAATCGCTCCGTATGCACCGCCGAAGGAAAAGCAGCCTATCCAAAGAAAGCCGAGAAACAGTTCAAAGAGGATCATTTTGACGCCTCCCCGTTCTTATGACGCTTTATCAGATAGACGAATAACCCGGCAAGCGAGGCGGCAAGCATCAGAACAATCGTCGAGACCCGCAGCGCAAACACGTTTATCAGCATCATAGCGATAAAGGCGACAGACAGAATAATGATCGAAAGGGGTTTCTTTTTCATTTTGACGATCATCTTTACTGCCGCGTCAAAGATCAGTATGCCGACCGCGATCTTGATTCCTTTGAACGCGCTTGCCACCCACTTTATTTCAAGAAAGCGGTCAATAAAGAATGATATCATAAGTATTATGAGAAACGATGGAAGGGTCACGCCGAGCGTCGCCGCTACCGCGCCCCAAAAGCCTTTTTTCTTTGACCCGACATACGTGGCGCAATTGATTGCGATAGGACCGGGAGTTGATTCGGCTACTACCGTTATATTCATCATTTCTTCGTGAGTAATCCACTCTTTTTTTGTAACGCAAACGTTTTCGATAAGCGGGATCATAGCGTATCCGCCGCCGAAAGTAAATAATCCGATTTTCGAAAACGTCAAAAAAAGGTCCAATAAGAGTTTCATCATTCTTACCCGTTCATTTCAATCATCACTACAAATCCCGATTTGTTTAGACTTTTTTATCCGTGCCCGACGCTGCAGGATTGTTTGTTGAATGTAAAGTTTTCTCAATAAATCCCGCTTGGTCTGTATCATTATATCACATTATTGGGTAAAGAGCAAATTTGTGTCACAGAACACAGCGATCACAGGTTTTGTACTGCCAAACCCCAAAAAGAAAACAGACCGAAGAGAAATCGGGAGACCTTCCATTAAGAAGACCTCCCATTGAATGAAGTGTTAAACTTTTTCGTAAATTATTTTGCAAAGTCGATTGCTCTGCTCTCACGAACAACGTTGACTTTGATCTGTCCGGGATATTCAAGCTCGTCTTCGATTTTCTTTGCTATATTTCTTGCAACGAGAACCATCTCATCGTCTGAAACAGCTTCGGGTTTAACCATAATACGGATTTCACGACCTGCCTGAATTGCAAATGATTTTTCAACACCTGCGAATGAATTTGAGATTTCCTCAAGTTTTTCAAGACGCTTGATGTAATTCTGAAGATTTTCACGTCTTGCGCCCGGTCTTGCCGCAGAAATTGCATCTGCCGCCTGAACGAGACATGCAACAACGGTCTTGGCTTCAACGTCGCCGTGATGCGCCTGAATAGCGTGAACGACCTGTTCGTTTTCTTTATACTTTCTTGCGTACTCAACGCCAAGCTCAATGTGTGAGCCGTCCATCTCGTGGTCAAGAGCCTTGCCAATATCGTGAAGCAAGCCTGCACGTTTTGCAGTCTTTACGTCTGCGCCGATTTCAGCAGCCATAAGACCTGCGATATATGCAACCTCAAGAGAATGATTAAGTACGTTTTGACCGTAACTGGTACGGTATCTGAGCTTGCCGAGCAGCTTTATAAGCTCCGGATGAAGTCCGTTTACACCGGCATCAACAGCGGCTCTCTCACCTGTCTGTTTGATAGTATGCTCAACTTCTTTTCTGGATTTTTCAAAAAGCTCCTCGATCTTTGCCGGGTGAACACGTCCGTCTGAAATGAGCTTTTCAAGAGTTTTTCTTGCGATTTCTCTTCTGACGGGCTCAAAGCACGAAATCGTGATCGCCTCAGGCGTATCGTCAATAATAAGGTCAACGCCCGTGATAGTTTCGATCGTGCGGATGTTGCGTCCTTCACGGCCGATGATTCTGCCCTTCATTTCGTCGTTGGGCAGAGCTACTACGGAAACAGTGGCTTCAGCCGTTCTGTCCGCCGCGCAGCGCTGAATTGCGGTAGAAATAATATCCTTTGCAATATTTTCAGCTTCGTCTTTGGTCTTCTGCTCATACTCCATGATTTTAACGGCTTTCTCGTGTGAGAGGTCGTCCTCAAGAGCTTTAAGCAGGTAATCTTTTGCCTGGTCTTTTGTGAATCCCGAAATTCTTTCCAGCATATCAAGCTGACTGCGTTTCAGAGATTCGATCTCTTCTGCTTTTTTCTCGTTTTCCTTAATACGGTTAGCGAGGGCTTCTTCTTTCTTTTCAAGGCTCTCAGTCTTTTTATCAAGAGACTCTTCCTTCTGGATTATGCGACGTTCTTGCCGTTGAACTTCACTTCGTCTTTCACGCAATTCGCGCTCAAGCTCAGTGCGCTGTTTATGAATCTCATCTTTAGCTTCAAGAACCTTTTCTTTTTTAACGGATTCTGCTTTAGAAACCGCTTCATTTACTATTCGTGTAGCTTCCTGTTTGGCTGAACCTATTGACGCTTCTGCAACCTTTTTGCGGTAAATAATACCAATCGCAAAACCGATCACAAGCGAAACAACAGCACAAACAACAGCTATAATAATAGCGCCTGTATCCAAGCTGACAACACCTCCTTGCAGGATTTTAAGAAAGTACTGACATTCAAAGACACAACGGCGCAAAGAAAATAATATATCTGTATAAACACCATTATTGTATAAAATAAAATATTAAAATTATATATTTTATAATCATGAAATCCGGTAATGAACCGAATACCTTAAATATCAGTAAATTCTTAATATAAATAATTAAATATAAAATATCTGAAACGGATTAACCGCTGACTCAATCTAATACGGCATATTAGATTAATATCTTTAGTATTATACAATATTTTGTGTCTCTTGTCAAGTTTTTTATTGATGTTATTTAACGCTGGTAAGTTGTAAAATAAAATGACCAAAAAAGCAGATCCATATTGCGACCTGTGGTATAATGTTAAGCGACCAAACTAAACACACCGGAGGGAACAATA
>CADAMY010000104.1 GCA_902789095.1 Oscillospiraceae bacterium
CAGAAGTTAATTTTCCAGAAGCAACATCCATTGTGAGCGGTGCTTTCGGCGGTTGCACGACTCTTACAGAAGTTAATTTTCCAAAAGTAACATCCATTGAGGACTATGCTTTCAACAGTTGCGCGGCTCTTACAGAAGTTAATTTTCCAAAAGTAACATCCATTGGGAGCGGTGCTTTCAACAGTTGCGCGGCTCTTACAGAAGTTAATTTTCCAAAAGTAACATCCATTGGGAACTATGCTTTCACCGGTTGCGCGGCTCTTACAGAAGTTGATTTTTCAAAAGTAACATCCATTGGGAGCAATGCTTTCAGCGGTTGCGCGGCTCTTACAGAAGTTAATTTTCCAAAAGTAACATCCATTGGGAACTATGCTTTCTACAATTGCAGGGCCATACGATATTTTGACATGAGTGAAGTTGCCAAGGTTCCAAGCATAGGTAGCAATACTTTTAATAACACCACATGTATATTCTTATTCAGGGATCAGACGCAATTTGATGAATACGCAATGGCCACCAACTGGTCGGCTCTGGCCAGTCGATTCCAAATCAAGGGGGCGACAACATGACCGGCGATAAAGTTCAAGCTAAAGAGTATATGGTTAGGTTTGACGGTGTAACACTGTATCGTTTTGCTGTTCCGAACATTAAGGATGAAACAACAGGCGAATGGGCGGAGCCTAAATTTATGATAAAACAAGATCAGACGGGCTTGCTTTACGATGTCGCGATCGATGTCAAAGATAAAGGTTACACATACACTGAAACCGACATCCCGATCGAGGAAGATACGGACAGCGAACAGGCGCAAAAAGCGGCGGCGTTTGATTATCTGACAGGAAGGAGCGACGCGAATGAATAACTACATGGAAGAAGCCCGCGCAATCCGCGCGAGTATCAGTGGATTAGCGGACGGCGCGGACGATGAAAAGCTGATCAATAACAAGGCGGCGTTTCCACATTGGAACGGTAACGGTGCTGAATACAAGGCGGGAGATATCTTGCAGGACGATGACAAGCTCTATCGAGTTGTTCAGCCGCACCGCTCACAAGCAGACTGGAAGCCCGCGCTTGTTCCTGCGCTGTTTACAGAAATCAGCGTTGAAGAATACCCTGAGTGGAGACAACCTACAGGAGCACAGGACGCTTATATGAAGGGCGATAAATGCTCTCATAATGGCAAACACTGGATATCCGATGTAGACAACAACGTATGGGAACCGTCAGTATATGGATGGACGGAGGTGCAGTCCAATGTCTGATGTAGTTATTGTTGGTCTGCTCAGCCTCGTCGGAACGATCATCGGAACGCTGGGCGGCATTATTGCCACGAGCAGACTGACCACATATCGAATTGAACAGCTCGAAAAGAAGGTAGACAAACATAACAGTTTCGCTGAGCGGATGCCCGTTGTTGAGGAGCAGATAAAAGTTATCAATCATAGAATTGAAGATCTCGAAAAGAAAGGATGATTTCATGTCTAAAATTTCAATTTTAATTTTCAACGACCCTGAGTGCGAAAAGCACTACATAACCTCGCCCTACGGCGCAAGAAACACCATAAGCACATCAGCAGGGAAGACTTCGTCGTTCCATAACGGTACTGACTACGGCACTAACGGCAAGAAGCTTCCGCAGTACGCTATTGAAGACGGTTACGTTTTCGCCGCTCAGACGGCATCAGACGGCGCGAAATATGTATGGGTGATTTATCCGAGAATCAAGCTTGCTTTTTTGCATTATCATCTTGACACAATCAGCGTTAAGGCAGGTCAGAAGGTCACAAAAGGCACGAAGCTCGGTACTACCGGCAAGACCGGCAAAGCAACCGGGATTCACCTGCATCTCGGAATCAGACCGCTGACGAATCTTACCGCTGCACAGGTCAAAGCAATGACATGGGCGCTTCTTCGCTCTTGCGCTTATACTGATCCCGAGAAAGTCAACTACACAGCTCCGAGCGTTGCGGTGTCAAAGAATAAGTATGAAACAGGTACATATACGGTTACTGCTGATTTGCTCAACGTCAGAACTGGTGCCGGTACTTCATACGCTAAAAAGACTTTCAAACAGCTTACGGCGAATGCTCAGGCTCAGATTAAAAAACTTAACAATGGCAAAGAAGCTAATGGCTTGGTTAAAGGTTGTGTATGCACTGTATCTGTTGTTAAAGGTAACTGGGGCAAAATCCCGTCAGGCTGGATATGCCTTGATTATTGCAAGAGGGTATAAAATATGAAGACATCAACCAAATTCGTAATAGCAGCCGTGATTGCAATAACGCTGTTCACAGTAGCCTCATTCATCGTTCTGTTTGTTTCGGGTCAGAACATCAGCGACGGTCTGACGGTGGCTTATTTCTCATTCTGGACGGCTGAGATCGTCGCCCTGGCTTCAATCAAAAACACCAAAACACGTAAAAGAAAGAAAAAGGAAGTGACCGAAGATGCCGGAAACGATAAAGATAATAATTGAAGTAGTCGCAGTCGTGCTGATTGTCTTCGCTATGGGCTTTATGAAGCTCAAAGAAGATCTTTCCATAGACATTGTGAAACTGATCGCCGAAGCCGAAACAAAGCCGCTCACAGGCGCAGAGAAGATGCAGTGGCTTGTCTCGACGATCTATGACACAACGATTCCCCTCGCAAAAGCCTACTTCACAAAAGAACGCATCCAGAAGCTTGCACAGATGATTTTTGACAATATCAGAGCTTATGCGGAAAGATACCATAATAACAAATAGACCTCCATAAATATAGCCCCTGACTGTGCGGATTTACCCGTTCAGCCAGGGGCATTTTTTTGTCAAAATTGATACGTGAATATTTTTCACAGACATTTTTCGACACGATTTTTTATACTTTCTATTGCAACCTTATTGCAACCTTTTCCTAAAAAAGCACCATATATTAAAGGGTTTATAAGTATTGTAATTAGCCATCCCAGCCAAAACAACCGTGATTATTGATTTAATCACGGTTGTTTTACTATGTCTATTCAATTAAAGGTAATTCTGTCATTCTCAGCTTTGCACAGCCGTATGGTATCATTTCAATTTTCTGAATTTCCGAAATAGGCTGAGTGTTCTGAGGAATAGCAGAGCAGACGCAGTCGTAGCCGTCTTCATATCCCCAGTTTATTTTGCATACCTCGGCATTGACACTCAGAGGCGGATTTTCGGATGAAAACGGTATGTCTGATATTCCTTTATGATTATATGATTTTTCAACTGATTTAATTTCGTATTGCCATTCGCTGCAGCATTTGAGTTCATAATCACAGTACGGATATTTTCTTTCAACGCCGTCACGTTCGTATTCGTGCATGATTTTTTTATAATTTATTGGAATTGAATAAACTATTGACCCGCATTGAACATAATACATTCCGCTGTCACGCTTCTTTAAAACAACTTCTGTATCAAATTCTATATTAATCGTTCTATTATCGCCTTTTCTAATTTTGTATTCAATCAGATTGTTGTTATCGAATTTTGCTCCGTCAGCTTTTATATTCAAAGCAAATGAAGGAATTCTGACCTTAAAAGTGAAATCTTGACTGCTGTTGACTGTAAATTTAAGTTTATTTTCAAAAGGATAATTCGATTCAAGTTTAATTGTAACGTCATCAGTCTCAAGCAAACAGGGGACAGGCAAAGCGCAAAGAATGCTGTTTTCGTTAAATAAAAATGCGCTCTGAGCGAATTTCGGCCAACCTTGACTAAAGTTTGCGGTACAGCATCCGTAATTCGGCTCCAAACCGAATAAATTAGATTCCTCGCCGTTTGTTCTGAATATAGGTTTGCCGGGGAATTTTACGCAGTTAATCTGATTGGCAGACTGATCGTACTGATGAGTCCACATATCATCACTGATCGTTCCGACAAGTCCGTTGAATGTCGCCATCTCAAGTCTTTCTGCCCATTTTGACTCACCTGTATAAGCATAAAGAAGCTCAAGCGAATACATAAATTCAACAACGCTGCAAAGCTCGGTTCCCTGAATCGGACTTGTTCCCGATAAGCATTCATCGCCGGTAAATAATCCTGCTGCTGTTGAATTGTATTTATCTATAATATCAAGGTTAATATCGGCAAGCGAAGTATACTCTTCTCCGAGGATATCACAGCTTACACACTCGCTTTTAAGCATCATCGCAATATTAACAACGTGAGTTTCATAAGTCCATTTATTAAGCGGACGCTTCCAGTTTTCACGGTAAAGCGAATAATCCGTTCCCTGCGCTTTCAAAATCTTTGCAAGATCAATAATCCAGTCTTCATTATATCTTTTATATAAAAAGTTGATTGCAATAAAAGCTTCATACCAACGGGCTTTACCCCAGTTGAAAAGATGTATTTTTTCGGATTTCAGCAGAGAATAGTAATTATAAAGAACTTTATAAATAACTTCGGGAATCCTGTTGTCTTCAGAATAATTATACCAAACCGTCAAAGCTTTAGTGATAAGCATAACTGCCCATGTATCATATTCCGGTATTTCGCCTGTTTTGCAGGGGCATATCCAGCCGTCAGCTCTCTGCTGATCAAGTATAGCGTCAATATATTTTTTTGCTCGATTTTTAAGATCATTATCGTCAAGAAGATATGCAAGCGGGATAAATCCGTCAAGCCAGTATGGGACTCTTTCCCATCCTTCACGTTTGCCGCCGATCCAAGCGCTGTCTTTAATATCCGGCCATATTATATCAAGATTGCCGCTGAGCCCGTCTGCCTGTATGCGAAGCTGTTTATGAAGCCAGCCTTCAGGTTTGATTGAGCCATTAAAAAAACTCCATTTAGCGCTCAAAAAAATCACCCTTTCCGTTAGAATTAAATGCTTATTGATCGTTTTCAAAGTTTTCTTTATTGATTTCAATGATTGATATGTTCTTTTTTGTTTCAATATGATCGTAATACTTTTTGTATCTGACTGCTACTTTTACTTCTCTCCCGCATACGGGACATTTATAAATTGCTCTGAAATACTGATTTGAATATCTCCAGCCTTTGATTATTTTACCCTTTACACCGCATTTATCACAAGTATAACTGAGCAGAGATTTATCAATAAGATCGCTGTTTATCTGACTTATAGCGTATGGTTTAAAGGTAAGTTTTATATAAAAATCCCTGTTGCAGGGGAGTATATATTTTGATAATTCATCTGAATCAAACGTTTTTTTGAAAATTTCCGCTGTCAGTTTACTGTCATCAAGAGCTCTGTGATGGAAAAAATCGGTTTCATCTATTCCGAGCATCTCGGCGGCAGCAGATAAGCCGAGCTGATTAGATTTCGGAACATTCAGCTTTTGCTGAACATAAGCCTGAATATTAACGTAGTTTGATAAAAAAGGAATTGTATCTATACCGTTGAGATATTTAAAATTATCAATCAAAACTCTGATATCTGAATCGCTCCACGTCAGTACAACGTTTTCTTCGCTTCCGACCCAGTCTCTGAATTTACTCATAGCACGAGTAAAAAGGATACCTTGTTTAATATCTTCGTTTGTAATGCTTGTAAGATTCTTAACGCTGTTGCGAAGCTTTTTGCCTATCTGAGCTTTTATAAAACAAGAAAACTCATCTATTATATTAAGGCTTTCATCAAGCATAACTGCGCCGACTTCAATAACTTCATTTATACATTTTTTTATTCTTCTTGCATATGTATTATTCCATTCAAGATCAAGTATAATGTAATGCAATTTTATCACCCGTAGATAAATTTAATAATATTGTCTTTGTTCTTTTCCATATCCGGCACAAGCACCGCCTGACCTTTGATTCGCTTTGAAGTATAAGCGTCATCGGCTGGTACCTGAAGCTGATTTATATCAAATTTGATGTATTTCAGCGCATTAAGCGCTAATCCTGTAAGCTGTAAAGCGCTGATGTCTGTTTTAACTGAAGGCATTATTTTTGAAACTGCGCTGAGTAATCCTAACGGATTAGTGTTCACTGCTTTTTTGAGTATCGCTGTTATAACTTTTCTTTGTCTTTGCGTTCTGTTAAAGTCAGAATCAAGCTTTCTGATTCTGGCATAAACAAGAGCGCCGTTACCGTCGAGTTTATTGACTCCGGGTTTTACTGTAACAGAAGTAGTCCTGTTGATAAAATCGGATTCCTTCTGTGTGATCTCAACTTCAACTCCGCCAAGCGCATCAATAATATTCTTAAACATATCAAAGTCAACTATTACGGTATGGTCAATATCTACGTTAAAGTTGTTTTCAATGGTTTTAACTGTAAGATCGATTCCGCCGTATGTAAAAGCTGCGTTAATTCTAGAATTATCGTGCCCGGGAATAGCAACCCACATATCTCTTAAAAATGAAGTGAGCTTTATTGCTTTATTGATTTTATCAACTGACATCAGCATCATGGTGTCCGACCTGGAAGAGCCGCCGGAATCATCGTCAAGACCGACTAAAAGAATGTTCAGAATGTCGTCATTGTGTCTTAAATTCGCAGATGATTGCTGCTGTAATTCAATTTTTTCGGTTTTACCCATCAGAGAATAAACATAACCTAAAGTACCGGTAATAAGAATTACTATAACAAGAAAGAGGGAAACGAACATAGCCGCAAGACATCCGCAGCCTTTAGTTTTTTTATTTTTTGTTCTGATATTGTTTGTATTTGATGTGGTTTTGCGCTGATTAGAATACTGATCGTCATCGGGATAATAAGAATCATCATATTGGGTTTCATAATTATGAGTTCTCTGATAAGCAGATTTCTGCTTTGCAGAATTATAGTGCTGTGAAAAAACGTCGTAATCACGTTCATTAAATTCATAACTGTTTTTAATTACCGGAATATCGGCAGTATCAACTTTAGGATCAGCCGGCTTTTTGATAAAATCATCGTTCTGATTATTAAGATCTCTGATTTTCTGCATTCTGCGGCGTCTTATAAGTTCTATCTCTTCCGGAGTAAGATCAATATCGTCATTATTATTGTTATTTCTGCCGGAAAAATAAACGTCTTTCATTCTATCACCAACTATATATATTGATTTATATTTTACTACATATTTAATTTAAGTACAAGTATTGAATATAAAATTATTGTAAATAATAATAAAAATTCCAAAAAATAATGAAGATATTTTTTTTACAAAATTTTTAAAAAATGCTTGACAAATAAGATTTTTGTAGTATAATAATTCATGTCGCTGCGATACAGAGCCAGCGATAGAAAATGGCAAACGGGAGCATAGCTCAGCTGGGAGAGCATCTGCCTTACAAGCAGAGGGTCACAGGTTCGAGCCCTGTTGTTCCCACCAATGGCCCGGTAGTTCAGTTGGTT
>CADAMY010000105.1 GCA_902789095.1 Oscillospiraceae bacterium
TCAAATTCCGAAAACAGCGTTAAGATAGTGAAGTATGACAAGCTTTCGATCAACCTTACAAACTACGAACTTATCGTAGACGGCAAAAAGGTTGACGCTCCTCCCAAGGAGCTGGAGCTTCTTTATCATCTTGCATCAAATCCCAACAGAGTATTTACCCGCGATCAGCTTCTTGACGAGGTATGGGGCTTTGATTATTACGGCGATTCGAGAACGGTAGACGTTCACATCAAAAGAATCCGTGAAAAGCTCACCAACGTTTCAGATAAATGGGAGCTCGCAACTGTATGGAGCGTAGGATATAAATTTGAAACGAAGGGTTAATGATGAAAATTAAAAAAGGCGGCAAACTTTTCAGAAAATATCTGATAAATATGTTTGCTCTGATAATAATAGGTCTGTCGATAATGAGCATTCTTTTCCTTGCGATCGAAACAACAAGGTGGAAAGATGAGCAGACTAAAATTCTGACGAACAACACCGAGGTAGTTGCGGACAGTATAGAGGATCTTATCCATACTTATGCAAGCAGCTCTTTCAGCGGCTCGATTCCCGTTTTTGTTGTCAGCAATACGCTTGATGCGCTCTGCACGAGCGGCGAATGCGATATATTTATCAGCGATATGGACGGAAAAGTTATTTTCTGCCGCGAGATGGCGGGGCAGAATCAGAAAGGCAGATGCCTCATTCATTCGCAGTATAAAATTCCGGAGACCGTAATAGAAGAAGCCTGCAAAGGCGGATATAACGAGATGACGACGCTTGAAAAGAATTTCACAATTCAGAAGCTTGTCGTTGCTTCGCCTATAAATTCCGAAACAGGCACGGCAGGTATAGTTTTTGCCACAAAACCTGTTGTCGATACGTGGGGAGCATATGTTTCACAGATAGCTAAAATAATGCTTGCTGCGGCTGCGATAACTCTTTTCATTTCCTTCTTCATTATTTACGGAATGGTTTACAGAATCACAAAACCGCTGCGTCAGATGTCAAAAGCCACAAAGCTTTATGCGCAGGGCGATTTCAGCTATAAAGTTACCGTAAAAGGCGACGATGAAATGGCGGAGCTTGCCAAGGCGTTCAATAAAATGGCGTCGTCCCTTGCCGCTCTTGAAAGCACAAGGCGAAGCTTTGTAGCCAACGTATCTCACGAGCTTAAAACACCGATGACGACGATCGGCGGTTTTATCGACGGAGTTCTTGACGGAACTATACCGCCCGAAAAAGAGAAGCACTATCTCAAAATCGTATCAGACGAGGTCAAGCGGCTTGCAAGGCTTGTTACGGCAATGCTCAATATGACAAAGCTTGAAGCAGGAGAAATGCAGCTCAATCCCAAGGAATTTGATATTTCACAGGATATTTTCAATACATTGCTGACTTTTGAAAAGAGTATAAATTCAAAGTCGATCGAAATTCTCGGTCTTGATACAATGTCAAGCGTAATAGTCAACGCCGATGAAGATATGATAATGCAGGTTATTTATAATCTTATAGATAACGCGATCAAGTTCACTCCCGAGAGCGGATATATACAGTTCAAGACTTTCAGCGACAGCAGCAAGGCTTACGTTTCGATCCGCAACAGCGGCGATGGCGTTTCAACAGAAGAGCTTGAAAAAATATTTGAAAGATTCTATAAAATAGACAAGTCACGCAGTTATGACGTCAAAGGCGCAGGACTCGGATTGTACCTTTGCAAAAACATCATCACTCATCACGGCGGTGAAATAAAAGCCGACAGCGTAAGAGGCGAATATACAGAGTTTTCTTTCTGGATTCCTCTTAAACAATAAACAAACAAAAATCATATTTGTGTTTACAACTTATTTACAAAATATCATATATTTATTAAAAAGAATATATTATGATATGTATAAAGATTACAGCTTCATCCGAAGTTCAAGGAGGTTATATATATGAACGACAACGATAACAACATCTATCCCGATAACGGAGGACAGAATAATCAGGATGTACCATGGTATCAGCAGAATGCTGATCAGAAGCCGCAGGAGCCTGTGACTCCGGAACCGACGGTCTATAACGAGGATCCCGGATTCAGCCAGTTCAGCAGCGATCCGCAGCCTGAGCCGGCGCCGCAGCCCGAGCCGCAGCCTGCTCCCGAAGAGCCTGTTTACAGCCCGTATTCTTCAGAGTATAATTATAATTACTCAAATCCTGCTCCTAAGCAGGGCGGAGCAAACAACGGCGGCGGAAATAAAAAGAAATCAAGCAAAAGAATACTTGCGGTGATACTTGCTGTTATAGTTGTTTTCTGCGGAGTTTTCGGAACATATCTTGTCAAGAACAGAAATAAAAATTCTTCATCAACCGAGGGCAGTACGGCTTCAGACGGACCGACGCTCCAGATCGAAGACTCAAAAAGCACGGTAAACGTTGATGAAAGCGACGGACTTTCATCATCCGAAATATATGCAAAAAATCAGAAATCAAACGTAGGGATCATCCTTTACTCATCAGGTCAGGGACTTTTCTCTTCAAACGGAGTGACAAGTCAGAAATCCAACGTAGCCGGTGAGGGATCAGGCATCGTAATGGGCACAAGCTCAGATAAGTCGACGACATACATCATCACCTGCGCTCACGTTATTGCCAACGCAAAAGATAAAAACTACAAGATAGTAGTTCAGGATTATGAAGGAACACAGTACGACGCAACCTACGTCGGTGCGGATTCCAAAACCGATATCGGCGTTGTTTCGGTCAAAACAGATAAACTCACAGCCGCTGAGTTCGGCGATTCCTCAAAGCTCGTTATCGGCGAAACGGTTTATGCGATAGGCAATCCCGGCGGAACTGAATTTTTCGGCTCATTCACAAAGGGTATGATTTCATCTATCGACCGTCCCGTAGGCAACGAAATCGGTTACGAAATGAAATCAATTCAGCATGACGCTGCGATCAACCCCGGTAACTCGGGTGGTATGCTTCTCAATTCCGCAGGTCAGGTAATCGGCATCAACTCTTCAAAAATCGCTTCAACAGAGTATGAAGGCATGGGCTTCTCGATTCCGATAACATCTGCAAAACCGATTATTGACGATATTATCGCTCACGGCTACGTAACAAACAGACCGAAGCTCGGCATCACTTATTCACCTGTTTCAGCTTATCCGATGTATTCGATGATAGCTCATTACAACAACCTTCCCGCAGGCTCTCTTATTATCAGAGAGATCGGTCAGAAGAGCGCATTCAGCGGAACAGACGTAAAAGCAGGCGACCTCATCACAGCCGTAAACGGCGAAAAGATGGAAACAGCAGATGTTCTGCTTGAAAAGATCGAAAAAGGCAAAGTCGGCGATAAACTCAAGCTTACAATCTGCCGCATCAATGAAAACAATTATGAAATATCTTCAACGTTTGACGTTACCGTTACTCTTGTAGAGGACGACGGACAGGTTGAAACAACAACACAGCCCACACAGTCCATTGAAGATTTCTTCAGCCCGTTCTTCGGCAATTAACAGACAACAAGTTTTCCGGCAGACTTAAAGTCTGCCGGATTTTTTTAATAAAAATATTTGTCGATAAAGAAACAATTCACTTAAATAATGTGTATAATATAATCGTAAATAAAAAAGGGAAGTGATAACTATGGTAGAAATAAACAGCAGAAAAGCGGCTATAGTCGGCTGCGGATTTGTAGGGAGCGCAACAGCGTTTGCTCTTATGGAAAGCGGACTTTTTTCGGAGCTTGTGCTGATAGATGCGGATAAAAACAAAGCTGAGGGCGAAGCTCTTGATATAAGCCACGGACTGCCTTTTGCAAAACCGATGCAGATTTACGCAGGCGAATACTGCGATCTTTCCGACGCTTCTGTAATAATCGTTACGGCAGGCGCTGGTCAGAAACCGGGCGAGACAAGGCTTGATCTTGTAAAAAAGAACGTAGGTATTTTCAGCTCGGTCATTCCCGAAATTGCAAAATATAATCAGGCAGGGATTCTCCTTATCGTTGCAAATCCCGTTGATATACTGACTTATACGGCGGCAAAGCTCAGCGGATTCCCGGCGAACAGAGTTTTTGGCTCGGGTACTGTTCTTGATACGGCAAGACTCAAATATCTGCTCGGCGAGCATCTCGGCGTAGATCCGAGGAGCGTTCACGCATTCATAATCGGCGAGCACGGTGACAGCGAAATTGCCGCCTGGAGCAGCGCAAACGTTTCGGGTATTCCTCTCAATAATTTCTGCGAGATGAGAGGATATTTCAGCCATGAAGAGTCTATGAAAAAAATCGCCGACGACGTTAAAAACAGCGCTTATAAAATTATTGAAAAGAAGCACGCCACTTATTACGGAATAGCGATGAGTGTCAAAAGAATCTGCGAGGCGATAGTCAGGGACGAAAAATCGATTCTGCCCGTATCGAGTATTCAGAAAAGCGAATCCGGCGAAGATGATATTGCTCTGAGTATGCCTGTTATCGTCGGCAAGCAGGGCGTTGAGGGAAGAGTTCCGATAGAGCTGAACGAGGAAGAAAAATCTATGCTTAAAAAGAGCGCAGACACTCTCAGAGCCGTTATTGAAGATGTAATTAATTAAAACGAATTTCTTTTTGTTTTAATTTTTCGTTTATAGCTTTTGCAGTAGATGCAATAAATAATTCAGGGGACAAATCAATTCCGGCAGCAATTAAAGCAGCGGACATTTCTTGTTCAATTTCTTCAGAAGTTGTATTATATTCTGCTGCAGTAAGCAAAATTAATTCGCTAAAGGTCATTTTATCACCTCCCGAATCAAGTATAAATCTTAAACATTGAAAAAAATGTCGATTTATAGCAATAATTCCACAATATTATAGTCAATATCCACTATACAATATTAAGGTTGTCCACAAAAACCATTATAATATAACATATAGTGGAGGCGATAATGTGGATTTTACGCAAAAATTTCTTAAAGATATGGGAGCGAGAATCTCTGCGCAAAGAAAACGTCTTGGTATTACTCAGGAAGCTTTAGCGGAAAAAGCAGACGTATCGCCGCAGCTTATCTCTGCTGTTGAAAACGGTATAAGAGCCGTCAGCTCTGACAAGCTTTTCAGGATAAGCCGTGCGCTTCATATCAGCGCAGATTATCTTATGAGCGGAGAAGTATCGGAAAGCGACAAATTTTTGCTCGGCGAAAAGCTGAAAAACGCTTCAGCAGAACAGCTTCAGGCAATAGACAAAATCACCGACATAATATTGAAGCTATGATAAAATTAAAGGAACGGCAACCTGTTAAGGAAGCCGTTCCGTTTTTGTTAAGGCTGTCTGCATATAGGAGACTCTTCAATAATACTTTCAAAATCAAGCAGATTGTTATATTCTATATGTCTGCACCGAATGTTGAAAATCCCTGCGCTTTCATTTGCGGGCATCATAAGCTGACCGCCTGCCCTGTAAACAGGGTAATGAATATCAATGTCACCGCCGTCTGTTTTTACAATGCTTTTCCCTTCTTCAAAAACGGCGAATTTATCAAACATCTCAACCGTGACTTTCCCCGTTTTTTTTGTGACTTTTGCGCCGATATACTGGCAGAGCACGGCAAACGGAGCAAACCAAACGCCGTCTTTTTCTTCGCATACCGTTCCCCTTGCGCCTATGTGGGGCATCGAGCCCTTGTAAGCCATTCTCGTGTTGTGATAAACAGGGGGCAAAGACGCAGGCGTCAGCGTGTCGGTTTCTTTGTCAATTACAAATTCGTCGGCGATTCTGCCGTCGTCAAGCAGAGTCGTGACCGTGATTTTATTTTTGTTTACTTCAACAAGAGCCCAGACTGCGTTGCCTTCTTCCTGAGAATAAAACGCTGTATGCCACATCTTGCGCTCGTTTGCGTGCCTTCCGCCTGAGCCGTTGCCGCATTGATAGTGAACGGTCCCCTGCGACGGACGCTCGAACATTGCATCGTCTCTTATCGGAAAAGTTCTCGCAAAAGAATGTTCGTGACCTTCAAAAATAATATCAAGCGATTCAACTGCTTTTCTCAGCCACGGATAGCCGTCGTCGTTCTGACCTTCGGGAATCGCAGGATAAATCGGAAAATGATATGCGCCGAGCTGCCACGTTTTATCAGAATTTTTAATGTCGTCGTATGCCCAGTCTGCAACAACAGCAGGTTCGTTGACACCCATTATGCAGAAATGGGCGTTGCCGTAATCAAACGAGTAGTTTTCCGTCTCAAAACCTTTCGGACCGTTGCGCGGATAGGAATATCTGAACTGATCGTCAAAAAAATCCGCATGATCAAGGTAAAATTTACCCTGCGGCGGCTCAGGCAGATATTGCCTGAATCCCCTGTTGTCGTGATTTCCCGTTGTCATCATATACGGAAGACTTTCAATAATTCCGTCAAAGCCCGTAAACATTCCGTTCCATTGAAGCTCGTTCTGACCGTCGTCGCAGTTGTCGCCTGCTGTGAGAATAAATCTTATATCAGGGTCACGCTCAACGGCTTTTTTCATCATTCGCTTAACGCTTGAATAATCGGGATGTTCCCACGGCAGACCGCATTGCTGATCGGAAATCACCATAAACTTGAATCTCTCGCAGTTTTCCTCCTGAGTTGTAAAGCTGAATACGCCGCTCCTGTTTTTATCGTCACCGCAGGTGTAGTAGTATTTTGTACCGGGCTTGAGTCTGCTGAGGCGTGACGTATTGAATTTACTGATATCAATATCGCTTTCTATCGCGCGGCATACTGCGTCACAGCGCATAACGTCATTTTCGTCGGTATAGTAAAGCACATAGCCGTCGCCTGCCGAAGTGTCGGTGCGCCAGGTTACCGCCATTTCGGTTTTTGTATCGCCGCAGAAGCTGAGCATTATATGGTCGGGCGCAGGGGTCGAGCCTCTGTCGGGTTTATAAAAATTGCCTTTTTCATCGTACATAAAATCATTCCTTCCAGACTGAATTTTATCATTTATATAAATCGATGTCAATTGAATATGTGTACTGTATGTTAAAATTCGTAAAAAAATCAGGCTAATTTTAATTTAGGTCTTGTAAAAATGTTTCAAATAGTATAAAATAAACTTGTTATGCTGTTTAATCAGCAAAGTCTTATAGTAAAGGATGAAATTTATGGCTGATAATAATCAGAACAAAGCGGAACTTTACCGTCAGGAACGCAAAGAGCGTCTTGCAAAAGCCGCTAAGAAAAATGCGAAAAACATCGAAAAGAAAACCGCAGTAAGATCAGCAGT
>CADAMY010000106.1 GCA_902789095.1 Oscillospiraceae bacterium
CCGTCAGACGAGAGCTGGATAGGAGAAAAGGCATGAGAAGTGTTATAAGTATTCTTGATTTATCGGTTGAGGAACTTGACGAGCTTATCGCCACCGCTAACGACATAATCGCCGACCCTGAAAAATACGCTCATATATGTCAGGGCAAGAAGCTTGCAACAATGTTTTTTGAGCCTTCAACGAGAACGAGACTCAGCTTTGAAGCGGCAATGTATGAGCTTGGCGGCAACGTTCTTACAATGGCTGACGCTCAGTCAAGCTCGGCGGCAAAAGGCGAAAGCGTAGCCGATACGGTCAAAACGATTTCCTGCTATGCCGATATTATCGCAATGCGCCACCCAAAAGAAGGCGCGCCTTACGTTGCTTCGTTAAACGCAAGTGTTCCCGTTATCAACGCCGGCGACGGCGGCCACAATCACCCGACGCAGACTCTTGCCGACCTGCTTACTATTCAGCGTGAAAAAGGCAGACTCGGGGAGCTTACCGTCGGATTCTGCGGAGACCTTAAATTCGGCAGAACTGTGCATTCGCTCATTCAGGCTTTATCGAGGTATCAGAACGTCAAATTCGTGCTGATTTCACCCGTTGAGTTAAAGCTTCCAAGCTACGTCAAAAAAGACATTATCCAGGCAAACCGCCTCCAGTACGTTCAGACTACCGACCTTGAAAAAGTGATGCCCGACCTTGATATTCTTTATATGACAAGAGTTCAGCGTGAGCGCTTCTTCAATGAGGAGGATTATTTAAGACTTAAAGACAGCTATATTTTAACCGTCGATAAACTTAAAAACGCAAAGCCCGACCTTGCGATAATGCATCCGCTGCCGAGAGTAAACGAAATAAGCGTTGCAGTCGATAAGGACCCGAGAGCGTGCTACTTCAAGCAGGTTTTAAACGGCAAATATATGCGTATGGCTCTCATTCTTAAATTACTGGGGGTAAAACCATGAATATAGATTCGATCAAAAACGGCATAGTTATCGACCATATCGTAGCCGGCAAGGGTATGCAGATTTATAATCTTTTAGGTCTGGACAAGCTCGACTGCTCGGTAGCTATTATTAAAAACGTCGCCAGCAGAAAGATGGGCAAAAAGGATATCATCAAAATCGATTCCGATGATTTCAGCGTTGACGTTGATATTCTCGGCTACGTCGATCCCGGCGTTACGATAGACGTTATCAAAAACAGCGAGCTCGTCGAAAAACGCAAGGTTTCTTTACCCGAGAAGCTGACAGACGTATTAAAATGCAAAAATCCGAGATGCATTACTTCCGTCGAGCAGGAGCTGCCGCATATCTTTAAATTAACGGGAAATCCGAAAAATCAGATCTACCGCTGCATATACTGCGAAGCTAAGGCTGAGAAGTAATTTCTATTGGTGAATATTAATATATTATTACTTGATTTTTTGTAATTTTTTACATATAGATTATTGACTAATCAGCGAAAAAGGGTATAATTATTTATGATAGGATTCTTTCTGTAACTGACGGAAAGCGGAGCACCGCATGGGAGCAGAAAGATTAAAATGTCGACCGTCTGGGCAGCCCTGTTCGCCAAGGAACAGGACTGTCCTGTTATTTTTCGGGAGGAAAGAAAATGAAAAAAGTAGGCATTGTAATGGGCAGCGACAGCGATCTGCCCGTTGTAGAAAAAGCAATAAACGTGCTTGAGAGCTTCGGCGTGCCTTTTGAGGTCCACGTTTTTTCGGCTCACAGAACGCCTGAGGAAGCAAGAGCGTTTGCTCTCTCAGCCAAAGAAAACGGATTCGGCGCAATAATTGCGGCTGCCGGTATGGCGGCGCATCTTGCGGGGGCTGTTGCGGCCAATACCACGCTGCCCGTTATCGGCATACCGTGCAAATCAAATACACTTGACGGCGTTGACGCCCTTCTTTCAACAGTTCAGATGCCCTCAGGCATACCCGTAGCTACTGTTGCAATCAACGGAGGAGCTAACGCCGCATTTTTATCGGTTGAGATTCTTGCGGTGTCTGATGAAGCTCTTGCCCGAAAATTAGCCGACCAGCGCAAAAAAGCATCACAAACCGTTCTTCAAAAGAACGCGGCGATAGAAGCAAAATTCAATAAAAATTCGGAGGAATGAAAAATGGAAAGATTAAATCAGGTTTATGAAGGCAAAGCAAAAAAAGTATTTGCGACGGATGACGAGAATCTCTTTATCGTATCCTACAAGGACGATGCGACCGCATTCAACGGCCTTAAGAAAGGCACGATCAGCGGCAAGGGCGTTGTTAACAACAAGATGTCAAACTACCTTATGCAGATACTTGAAAAGCACGGTGTTCCCACTCATTACGTTGAGGAGTTGAACGACCGTGAAACAGTAGTCAAAAAAGTTTCCATCGTTCCTCTTGAGGTGATTATCCGCAACGTTTCCGCAGGCTCATTTGCCAAGAATTACGGCGTTGAAGAGGGAATCACTTTCCCGGAGCCGACTATCGAATTTTCTTACAAGAACGATGAACTCGGCGATCCGCTCATCAACCAGTATCACGCTTTTGCTCTCGGCCTTGCAACGAAGGAAGAGATAGAAACCATCAAAACAATGGCTTTCAAAGTAAACGACGTTCTCAAAGAGTATTTCAAAACTCTCGGCGTTCGTCTTATCGACTTCAAACTCGAATTCGGCAGACTCAGCGACGGCACTATCGTTCTCGCTGACGAAATATCACCGGATACCTGCCGTTTCTGGGATATAAACACCAACGAAAAGCTTGATAAAGACCGTTTCCGCCGTGATCTGGGCGGCGTGGAAGGCGCTTATCAGGAAATGATGAAAAGAGTATTCGGCGAATAATTCACTTGACAGGAGACGCTTATGAATTCAATACATGAAGAATGCGGAGTTTTCGGTATCTTCGCCAACGAAACAACCGACGTTGCCCGCTCAACTTATTACGGCCTTTTCGCACTTCAGCACAGAGGTCAGGAGAGCTGCGGCATAGTAGTAAACGATGACGGACTTTTCAACACCTTCCGTGACAACGGACTTGTAAACGACGTTTTTACTCCCGATGTTATAAACAAATTAGGGCTCGGCAACATGGCTATCGGTCACGTCCGCTACGGCACGACAGGCGATTCGGACAGAGCAAACGCCCAGCCTTTGGTTGTTAATCATACAAAAGGCAGAATGGCTATCGCCCACAACGGCAACATCGTCAATTCCTACGAACTCAGAACGGAGCTTGAACTCGAAGGCTCTATTTTCCAGACGACTTCCGATACTGAGGTCATAGCTTACAATATCATCAAAGAGCGTATCAAATCAGCTTCAATAGAAGAAGCTGTAAGCGCCGCCATGAATAAAGTTAAAGGCGCATATTCGCTCGTTATAATGTCTCCCTCAAAGCTCATCGCTGTTAGAGACGAAAACGGCTTCCGCCCGCTTTGCTACGGCGTTCGTGACGACAACAGCTACATCGTAGCCTCGGAAACCTGCGCTCTTGATTCAGTCGGCGCTAAGTATGTAAGAGACATTGAGCCGGGCGAAATTGTTGTATTTGATAAAAACGGTGTACGCTCAATAAAAGATCACTGCGGCAAAGTCAAAAGAAGCCTCTGCGTATTTGAGTACATCTATTTTGCACGTCCGGATTCAGTCGTTGACGGCTGCAGCGTTCACAAGGCAAGATGCAGAGCAGGCGCATTCCTCGCTCTTGAGCATCCTGTTAATGCTGACGTAGTTGTCGGCGTTCCCGATTCCGGTCTTGACGCCGCTGTCGGTTATTCAAAGGAATCAGGCATACCTTACGGTATCGGATTCATCAAAAATAAATACATAGGCAGAACTTTCATAGCTCCCGGTCAGAAATCGAGAGAAGACCTCGTTCGCATCAAATTAAACCCCGTTGCCGAAACGGTTAAGGGCAAGAGGGTAGTCCTCATTGACGACTCGATAGTAAGAGGCACGACCTGCGCGAGAATCATCAAGCTTCTTCGTGAAGCAGGAGCAAAAGAGGTTCACATGAGAGTTTCGGCTCCGCCTTTCCTCAATCCCTGCTATTACGGCACGGATATTGATTCCCGTGATAATCTTATTGCCTGCCACCATTCTGTTGAAGAAATTGCAAAGATTATAGGCGTTGATTCACTCGGTTATTTAAGCCTTGACAGCGTTAAGAAGATTGCCTGCGGCGGTAATACAGACGGATTCTGCACAGCCTGCTTCAGCGGCGATTATCCGACAGAATATTCAACTCAGAGCAACAAAAAAAGATTTGAACAGAAAATTTCCGAAAAAGGCGCCGATAAGGAGGACTCGTAATGTCAAGCTACAGCGACAGCTATAAGGAAGCGGGCGTTGATATCACCGCCGGTTACAAAGCCGTTGAGCTTATGAAAAAGCATATTGCAAAAACGATTACCGAAGGCGCAAATTCCGATATCGGCGGATTCGGCGGACTATTTGAACTGCCGGTCGAGGGAATGAAAAAGCCCGTTCTCGTCAGCGGAACCGACGGCGTAGGCACAAAGCTTAAAATGGCTTTTCTTATGGATAAACACGATACCGTCGGCATCGACTGCGTTGCGATGTGCGTAAACGATATTATCTGCTGCGGAGCTAAACCGCTTTTCTTCCTTGATTATATCGCCTGCGGTAAGAATTATCCGGAAAAAATCGAGCAGATCGTAAAAGGCGTATGCGACGGCTGCGTTCAGTCAGGAGCTGCTCTCATTGGCGGCGAAACTGCCGAAATGCCGGGATTTTACCCTGTTGACGAATACGACCTTGCAGGATTCAGCGTTGGCATCGTTGATAAAGACAAGGTCATTGACAATAAAAAAATGCAGGCGGGCGACGTAATAATCGCTCTGCCTTCAAGCGGCGTTCACTCAAACGGATTTTCACTCGTTCGTAAAGTTTTTGACGTTGAAAACGCCGATATAAAATCACCCGTTGAAGCTCTCGGAGGAAAGTCAATAGGCGAAACGCTCCTGACTCCCACCAAGATTTATGTAAAACCCGTTCTTGCTTTACTCGAGCAGGTTGAGGTCAAGGGCATTTCCCACATCACCGGCGGCGGATTCTATGAGAATATTCCGAGAAGTATTCCCGACGGTCTCGGCGCAGTCATTAAACGTGAATCTGTAAAAGTCCTTCCGATATTCTCACTCATTGCAAAGACAGGCAATATCGACGAGCGAGATATGTTCAACACGTTCAATATGGGCGTCGGAATGAGCATAGTCGTGAGCAAAGAAGACGCTAACACAAGCGTTGATATCTTAAAAGCCAACGGCGAAGACGCTTACATCATCGGTGAAATAGCCCAAAGTGATGAAAAGATCACGATAGTCTGACGGAGGGTTTGAAATGTCTTTGAAAAAAGCAAGGATAGCCGTTCTCGTTTCCGGCGGCGGCACCAATCTTCAGGCTTTGATTGACGCACAGAAAAGCGGAATCATCAAAAGCGGCGGGATTTGCCTCGTCATTTCCAACAATCCCGGTGCTTACGCCCTTGAAAGAGCAAAAAACAATGATATTAAAACGGCTGTCGTCAATAAAAAAGAGTGCGCTTCACAGCAGGAATTTGAAGATAAAATAAAAGCTCTGATTAGTGAAAACGATATTGATTTTATCGTTCTTGCAGGGTTTATGTGCATCCTTTCAGAGAGTTTTACGTCTTGTTTCCCCGAAAGGATTATCAACGTTCATCCGTCCCTTATCCCGTCGTTCTGCGGCGAAGGCTTTTACGGACTGCGTGTTCACAAAGCCGCTCTTGATTACGGCGTAAAGGTCACGGGCGCTACCGTGCATTACGTCAACGAAATCCCCGACGGCGGCAGGATAATTCTTCAGAAAGCCGTATATATTGAAGACGGCGACACTCCCGAAATATTACAAAAGCGTGTTATGGAGCAGGCGGAATGGAAGATACTGCCCGAAGCCTGCGAACTTGTTTCAAAAATAATTACAGGAGATGCAGAATAATATGGATATTTATAAAGTAAACGACATCGGCGAACTTATTAAGGATAACCCCTACGTCGGCAGAGGAATAGTCCTCGGCAAAAGCGCTGACGGCAAAAACGCGGTTGCCGCATATTTCATCATGGGCAGAAGCGAAAACAGCAGAAACAGAATATTTACTCAAAAAGACGGCGAAGTTTTCACCGAGCCTTTTGACGCTTCAAAGGTTGAGGATCCCTCGCTTATTATCTATGCCGCAATCAGAAAGTTTGAAAATAAACTTATCGTTACAAACGGCGATCAGACAGATACTATCTATGATTTCCTCAAAGACGGCAAATGCTTCTGCAAAGCTCTCAAAACAAGGGAATTTGAGCCTGACGCACCGAATTTTACTCCGAGAATCAGCGGTATGATCTGCTTTGGCGACGGCGATTTCAGCTATAAAATGAGCATTCTCAAATCAATCGACGCCGAGGGCAGCGACTGCGCGAGATATACGTTTGACTATCCTTCAAAGCCCGGTCTCGGTCATTTTATCCATACTTACGTTACCGACGGCAACCCGATTCCGACCTTCCAGGGCGAGCCTGAAAGAGTGGCTGTTCCTGACGATATAAACGAGTTTGCCGATAAATTATGGTCAAACCTCAATGAAGACAACAAGATTTCTCTTTATGTTAGATACACTTCACTTGAAACAGGCGAAGAAACCAACGTTCTTATCAACAAAAACAACTGACGGAGGTAATTACAATGAAAGATTTTGAACTTAAATACGGCTGCAACCCCAATCAGAAACCCGCTAAAATATTTATGGAAGACGGCTCCGACCTGCCTATCGAGATCCTTTCCGGCAGACCGGGCTATATAAATTTCCTTGACGCATTCAACAGCTGGCAGCTTGTAAAAGAGCTTAAAGAAGCTCTCGGTATGCCTGCCGCAGCATCTTTCAAGCATGTAAGCCCCACCTGCGCCGCAGTAGGCACACCGCTTAGCGACAAGCTCAAAAAAGCCTGTTTCGTTGACGATATCGAAGGTCTTGACGATTCTCCGCTTGCGTGCGCTTACGCAAGAGCAAGAGGTACCGACCGCATGTCTTCTTTCGGCGACTGGATCGCTCTTTCCGACGTATGCGACAAAACGACCGCAACTCTTATAAAGCGTGAGATTTCCGACGGAATCATAGCTCCCGGCTACACA
>CADAMY010000107.1 GCA_902789095.1 Oscillospiraceae bacterium
GCAAAACAATACGGATATTCTGAAAGAACAATCAGAAGGATACTCAGCAGCATTGATTAATCTTTATGTTAAACTATGCTTCTGATGTCTTTTTAATAAATATTAAGTTAGGAGTTTTAACATGGCGTTATTCGGAAAATTCAACAAAGACGATCTTGTTTCAAAAGCAAAAAATGCAGTAGATGGAATTAAAACATCCATTGAGCAGAAGCAGGCAGAAAAAGAAGCTTATGAAGCTGAAATGTCAGCTAAAGCACAGGAAAAGAAAGAGGAAATTATCAGCACTATTTTATCCAACCAGAACAATGGCTCGATATTCGGCGATACTGATACCAAAACTCTCCTTGACTTTACTAAAGACTTTTACGACAGGCTGTTGATGCCTGCAAACAGTGTTGCTTTAAGTAAAATATCAATGTACCCTTATATTGACGGTAAAACCCTTGAAAAAGCGGTTAATAATTTAGACGGGTATGATTCATCTGAGACTCCTGTGTTAATGATCAAAGGCGAAAAAAAGCAAATTATACTTATTACAGATAAAACGTTATATTTTTCTCTTGCGCTTAAAGAGGATGCAAAATTTTTGGTTAAAGGAAAAGTCTCGAATGACGAAATCAGCGAGATTTTGTTCATTAGCGAAGGAGAAACATCACGGGTTGACTGTGACGGATACACTCTTGCAGAGTTTAAAACAGATAAAACAGTTAAAGAGGACTTTATTTCTCTTACAAATTATTTTGAAAGCATCAGAAAGAAAGACTTTGTAATAACGGACGAAGAAGTAGATCAGCTTATAAAAGAAAAAATCGGCAGTAAAATAGCCGCTGAATTAAAAAAATATATGATCTATGATGACGAATTGTTTGTTTATTTTGCATGGGGTCTTGATTCTCTTGCAGCTAAGGATTACATCGTTTGCACGAATAAGCAGATAATAGTTATGGACAGAGAGGCTTTCGGCGCAACAAGCGACATTAAGCAGTTCTATTACGAAGATATTACCTCTGCCAGCACAGAGCAGAACTCAAACAACAACGATCTTACAGGATATTTAATTGAAACTGCCATTACAGCCGCCACCAAAACCTGCGATCTCTATTTCAGCGTAGCCGGTGCAAGAACAAAAATCAAGACTTTATATAAAGCTGAAGCGGAAAGAATCGTAGCAGTTTATCATCAGTTCAGAAAGCTTGCAAAGCAGGCGTCTGCTGCGCCTCAGGTGATTGTTCAGCAGCAGACTGCAGATGATCCGCTTGAGCAGCTTAAGAAACTCAGCAGCATGAAAGATATGGGCATTATTACGGAAGAAGAGTTTGAAAGTAAAAAAGCAGACCTGCTTGCCAAATTATAATTTAAAGCTGTGCGTTACATAGCATTAACGCACAGCTTCCTTTCTATAATTATTTAACTGTTAATGGTAGGTAAATCCATATCATACAGACGTTCGTTTATCTGCGCAACACTCAGATTATTCTGTATTCCTTTAATTATAATAACATCCCGTTTGTTCTTCGGGTAAAGCGGAGCAAAGCCGCCGGTCTTCAGCATCTGCTGCGTTTCGTCAAGCGATAATTCCATTGCAATACAAATGCTCAAAAGAGAATCTCTTGAAGGCTTTCTTCGCCCGTCAAAAATCTGATAACATTGCACTTCGCTCAGCTCAGTTTTTTTTATGATTTTTGACTTGACTAATCTCTTGTTTTCAAGTATATTATTCAGGTATATTGATATTTTATCATTAACCATAAATTGAGCGTTTTTGCTGCAATATTCGTCAGTATTGTCAGATTGAATCAGCTCGTCCATCAGCTCGTTCGTATCTTTCTTTTTCATATTTTGCTCCTTTGAGGTGATCAAATGGATTTGGAATTTAATAATATTGTGACAGAACAGTTTTCGTTTGTCAAGGCTCTTTCTGATAAAAACGGAAAAAGAATAATAGTTGTACGTCATAACAGGACTGACGAAAAATACATAAGGATAGATACAGCTCACGATACGGAAATTTATGATGCGCTGAAAAAGTTAAAGTGTAATAATCTGCCGAAGGTTTACGGAGTATTTCCCGGACCTGACGGAAACTCGGTGATTGAGGAATATATAGACGGTCTTACTGTGGCTCAGGTGATGAGTGAAGGCCTTTACGGTGAATCTGCGGCAAGAGAGGTTGTTAAAGGAGTTTGCAACGCCTTGTATGCGCTTCATTCACGAGGTATTATTCATCGGGATATAAAACCGGAAAATATTATTATTGATAAAAACGGAAACGCCGTGCTTATAGATTTTGACGCCGCAAGGGTTTATAAATCTTATAAAACACAAGATACTTCATTTGTCGGCACTTCCGGTTTTGCAGCTCCTGAGCAGTATGGAATCACTCAGACGGATGAGCGGACAGATATTTTTTCCGTCGGTGTGCTGATGAACGTTATGCTTACAGGCGAGCATCCTTCAAGAAAAATGTACGGCGGCAGGCTGTCAAAAATTATAGAGAAGTGTATAAATGTCGACCCTGAAAAGAGATACTCTTCTGTGGTCGAACTTTATAATAAATTATAAGAGGTGTATTTATGTATTGTAAAAAATGCGGTAAAGAAATTGATGAAGATTATAAGATCTGTCCTTATTGTATGACTCCGGTGAACGACACGGAGGACAAATCAGCGGATTCCCATGATGCAGGACGGCAGAAGATCATTATTATTGTCTGCGCAATAGTCGCGGCCATTGCAGTGATAACAGCCGTTTTTCTGATAGTCAGGCATAATAAAAACAATCAGGCGGAAACGTTGAGTACAACTTCTTCCGTCACTTCAGTTTCTGAAACTCCTTCCGAGACTCAGAAAACTTCAGAAACAACAACTACAACAACTACTACAACGGCAACAACAACCACTACCGCTAAACCCAAATTAACGCCCACAGGCAGCGACTGGCAGAATCTTGCTGATTTGTCTGAAAAAATGTATTTCAGTAATTTTAATTATAAAAGCGCTAGTGTAAACGATGTGTTTGAATTGGTTTATTTTAATATACGTATGCCGCTTTATGAAGATCTTGTATCTGAAATAAAATACAACGATGAAAGTTTTACAATACCTGTCAAAAATTTCAACTGGTTATGTAAAAACGTGTTTAATATTGAGCCGAAAACAGTTGATTCGTTTATTGTTGATGATTGGAAAGCAGGTACACGCAGCGGAGATAATTATATAATATCAACCGGAGCTACCGGTTTTGAATATCCTGTTTTTGAAATTAAGAGTAAGGATAAAAATTCTGACGGAACATATAATGTTGTTTTCAATGTGTTTGAACTGGATATGGAAACAGGTTACAGATCTGATTATTTGCTGGGTACGATTTCTGCAACTGTCGAATTAAAAGAAGTCGACGGCAAACGTTTCTGGTCAATATACAAAATTGTACAGAATTTGGATTATTAAACGTTTTTACTCACGGGGGAATTAATGTATGTACTGCGACAAATGCGGCAGTAAATTGCCGCAGGACAGTGATTTTTGCCCGTATTGTATGAATAAGCTTGCTTCGGAAAAACCAACGGAAAACATTGCTGACAAAGCTTTTTCAGGCAAAAAGAGGACAATGATTATATTTCTGTCAGCGGCTGTTTTGGTTATAGCTGCGGCGGCAGTTATTATATTGTTTTTTATTCACAATAATGGCAATAATGATAACAAAGAGGATGTTCCTGCTCAGGGAAGCTCTTCAGTTGTTTCAAGTGAATCACAGACTCAGCCGCAGACAGAGACCGATACTCAGATTAACAGCGAAACTCAGATTCAGTCTCAGCAGTCTTCAAGCTCATCTAAGTCTGTTTCCGAGACTGTGAAAACCTCTGCATCTTCAAAGAAAACCAATAATGCGAAGGATGAAATCAGAAAAGCATACAGAACAATAGTGAACGATTATGCGGCAAAATCGTCTCCGGATACAGTAAAATGGAAGTGTTACTATCTTTATGATATTGATGACGACGGCGTAAAAGAGCTGATCGTTGATCATGACGGGAACGGTGAATTTGATTTTTACACCTATAAAAACGGCATTTCAAATCTCGGATCGATCAACTTGCATAACAGCTTTCTTATGGCTCCGAGGGATGGTGTGGGTCTGCTGATGTGCTATGCACATATGAGTTACTGTTCAGTGGCAAGGCTGACCGTTTCCGGGAATTCGACTATAAAGGAAACGTATGTTGACTCAGCCGACACCGACGATTATGATACGATGTTTGCAATGTACGGCATCAAAGAGCTTGAAGGAACTCCGCTCAACGATATGTCTGCTTTAAATAATAATTTATAATTGTAAATAAGCAACTGTTTTTTGATAACGGTTGCTTATTTCACTTTTTGGCAATACAGTCCGTTGATATTTAAAAAAATTCATATATAATATAGACATAAGAAACCACAGTTGATTATTCAAGGAGGAATAATAATGTCAAAAATACTTACAGCATTCTTTTCAAGAGCGGATGAAAACTACTTCGGCGGCTCAATGCGTTATGTCAAAACAGGCAATACGGAAATTGTCGTAAATAAAATAAGTGAACTTGCAGATACCGACGTCTTTAAAATTGAGATGGCGAATCCTTATTCGCCTGTTTATATGACTTGTATCGACCAGGCAAAAAAAGATCTGAAATCAGACGCAAGACCGGAGCTGACAGATTTGCCTGAAAGTATTGATGAATACGATACGGTGATTCTCGCTTACCCGAATTACTGGGGAACAATGCCTATGGCAGTTTTCACTTTTCTTGAAAGCTTTGATTTCAGCGGCAAGACTATCCTTCCTCTCTGCACAAACGAGGGCAGCGGAATGGGCTCAAGCGAAAGGGATATCAAAAAAATCTGCTCCGGCGCGGATGTTGTAAAAGGTCTTTCAATCACAGGCAGTAATGCCTCAGGTTGTGATTCACAGTTAAAAAAGTGGCTGAAATCCAATAATATAATTTAAGGAGAACTGATTTTATGGAAAACATTATACTTAATAATTCACTTGAATGTCCCGTAATCGGAATCGGAACGTTTATGCTTACCCCGGCGGATGCCGAAAACAGCGTATGTGAAGCTCTTAAAATGGGCTACTCGCTCGTTGATACGGCAAATGCTTATGTCAACGAACGCGCAGTGGGCAGAGGAATCAGAAAAAGCGGTAAAAAAAGAGAAGAGGTATTCCTTTCAACAAAGCTCTGGCCGAGCGAATATGAGAATGAGAATGCTGTGGATGAAACTCTTGAGCGTCTCGGAGCGGATTACGTTGACCTGCTTTATATCCACCAGCCGGCAGGAAACTGGCTTTCAGGATACAGACTTCTTGAAAAAGCATATAAAGAGGGCAAGGCAAAGAGCATCGGTATTTCAAACTTTGAAGGAAAATATATTGAAGAGCTTGAAACCAAGTGGGAAGTCGTACCGCAGTTCATTCAGGTTGAAGCGCATCCGTATTTTACACAAAAGGAACTTCGCACTACGCTTGATAAATATGGAATAAAGCTTATGTCGTGGTATCCGCTCGGTCACGGTGATTCCTCGCTTCTTAAAGAGGAAGTGTTTGAAATGCTCGGCAAAAAATACGGCAAATCGCCTGCTCAGATAATCCTTCGCTGGCATACGCAGATGGGATTCGTCGTAATTCCCGGCAGTAAAAATGTATCGCATATCAAAGATAATCTTGATATTCTTGACTTCAGACTCAGCGATGAAGATATGAGCCTTATTGCAAAGCTTGACAAAAATAAGCGCTATTATATCAGAACAGACGAACAGCTCAATCAGTTTGCGCTCTGGCAGCCGGAGTATGAAAAGAAATAAATAATTATATATCGGGGCAGGGTAACGGCATCCTGCTCTGTTTTTTTACTTGAATTTTTAAGTGAAATATAGTATATTTTAAAAGTATTTGACTTTGAAAGGGGAAACGCTATGATACTGACCGGCAAAGAAGATCTGAGAATTGTCAAAACGATCGAATCAATTAAATCTTCTTTTGAAGAGCTGATATGTTTGAAGGATTATGAAAAAATATCAGTCAAAGAGCTTTGTGATAAGGCGAGAATCAACAAAAAAACTTTTTATAACTATTATTCATCGCTTGACGATCTGCTCGCTGAGCTTCAATATGAAATATCGTCGTCATATATTGAATTAGTGAAGGATTTCAGACTGCCTGACGAAATCAGAAAAATCAATCGTGCGTTTTTTGAGTTTTCATGCGCCCAGGGTCTGGCTTATGAAAAAATTACCTGTTCAGCAGGAAGCTATAATTATATCAGGCAGCAGATGATCAACAAAGTTACAGCCGCAACGTGGGGAAAGTCGCCCGCATTTAACTCTCTTGACCAGTTTACCAAGAGCGTTCTGATCGAGCATCTCAATTCTATCAATGTGAATATTTACAGGCATTGGGTTTATGACGGTAAAAAAGCAGATATTGAAGAGCTGATCGACCTGTCAGACAGACTTACCTGCGAAGGACTAAACGGAATCATTAAGCTGGGGTGAACGAAATGCAGATACAGCAGAAAGAAAAGAAGGTCGAATATCTTGAGCTGATATATGACCTGATATTTGTATATATTATCGGGCGCAATAATTCTCTGCTTCACCATATTGACGGCGGTTTTATAACAGGCGGAGCTTTTCTTGCTTATTTTATGTGTACGCTCGCAGTTATACAGATCTGGAATTACTCAACGTTCTACATAAATATTTTCGGCAGAAACGGCGTTCGTGATCACGTTTTTCTCTTTGTCAATATGTTTCTGCTTTATTATATGGCAAACGGAACGGTTATACAGTGGCAGAGTTCTGTTTACCGTTATTCTGTTCCCTGGGCGATGATACTCATAAACTTAGGTCTGCAATATATTATCGAAATGAAAAATCATAAATCTGAGCCGTGGGTAACTCACCAGTTAAGTATAAATGCATTGATCCTGTTTATTGAAGCGGCTCTGGTCGGCGTTCATATATTCGTTTTTTCAATTACCGGTGTATCTGTTCCGTATGTGCCGATATTCTTCGGTATGGCGGCAATGATTATTTACGGTATCGCAGGGTCGGTCGTGCCGGTTGATTTTGCT
>CADAMY010000108.1 GCA_902789095.1 Oscillospiraceae bacterium
GCCGTCTGCATTCCGAAAAACTCCGATGCGCCGAAAAGCATCGCCGCATAAACCAATCTGCCTGCAAGCATCGCAATTATCAGAGTTATGATCGTTCCCGCTTTTTTTGATTTAAAGTCAACTGTATGATAAAGCAGTCCGCTCACAAGACCGTAAAAAGCCAGCTCGCCTATCATAAACGGCAATCTCGCCGAAGGCGGCATATTCGTAATAAAATGACTGATTATCGGCGCCGCTGCTCCTATAAAAAGACCGAGCCACGGACCAGTCAAAAATCCTGCGAGCAAAACGGGAATGTGCATGGGAAGGAATATTTCGCCGACTTGCGGAATGCCTGTCAGATGAAATATCTGCGGCAGAATTATGCTCAGTGCCAGCATCAGAGCGCCGAGGGTGATTTTGTGCGTTCCGGATTTATTTTTCATCTGAGTTCTCCTTTTCGGGCACAAGCCCTTTTTTTATGAGTATAAGCATAGGAATAAATATCAGCGCCGCTGATATTCCCGCAATGAGAAACATTGTTGACGAAGGCAGAACGTTGACCGCTCCGATATCGTTTATATACGTTACGTCTGAATTCTTGGCGGCAAGTACGGAAAGTCTTGGTCCGACCACCATGGGGATCATTACAAAAAATATCATTCTTACTCCCTGGAAAAGACCTGCCTTGCTCTCCGGAGTAAAGTCCCTTATAACAGCGTTGAGCATTATACCGAGCAGACCGTAACCGATCACCACTGGCAGAGCGATGATAATAAAAGGATAAAGATCGTGAACGAAGTAAAGCATCACAAGACCTATCGAGTAAACTGCCGCCGCTGGAATAAGAAACGCAGGTTTGCCGAATCTGTTGACGTTTTTAAGGAAGAATACAAAAAACAGCAGGGTTAAAATAACTTCCGCAATCAGAACGGTAAGTCTCAGGGGAGTAAGCAGTGAAGAAAAGTTTTCGCCTGCGGCAATACTGCTGTGCTGTAAATATACAATTAAATAAGGAAAGAAAACCTGAAACGCAATCGAATAAACGCAGACTGAGGCAAGAGTGAGATAAAGTCTTGAGTTTTCTTTTATAACCGAAGGTCTGAATCCGTAAATAATATCCTGCCAGTAGTTTGAATCTGTCTGTTCTTTTTCTTTCGGAACGTCTTTAATTGTAAAAAGACCGATTATTCCGCATACTGTAACAAATGCGCCGAGTGAAAAGAAGAACGCAGGGTAGCCGAGCTTGGTTACAGCTGCGCCTCCTACTGCGAGAACGATACCCATAGCCAGCACGGGCAGAACGGCAAAGACGGTTTCAACGTTTGTTCTGTTGGTAACGTCAGTAACGTCAGTGACCCAGGCGTTGAAAGCTGAATCGTTGCTCGTTGAGCCCATAAACGTCATTAAGCAGTCAAGCGCAATGATCAGCCATACTGTCGTTGTCAGAATAACGGCCTCGTCGCTCAGATGAAAATATTTTGAAGTATTGTCAAGCGAAACAAAGCCGAAACAGCCTGTAACGATTCCCCAGAGAATATAACCTGCGGAAATAAAAAGCCGCCGGTTATTTTTTTTGTCGCTCAGATTACCCATTATAAATGAAGTAACCACAGCGGTCACGGCGCTCAGAGCCACCATCCAGGCAACAGCGTTCGTAACGCTTATTGAATTGCTGACGGCACTTCCTGATGCGTTCCCGTAAATAAAGTTACATAGAAACGTGTTGAAATAAACGTTTTCAACATTCCACGCAATCTGACCCATAAGCCCGAAAAGAATAAGGTTGAACCATATTTTGCCGCCGAGCTTTTTGGTCTTTACATTTTTTCCCATATCTTCACCTCGTTTTTACAAATATAACATATTATATTGTATAAATCAAGTAAAACGGTGAGCCGCAGATAATTGTTAAATGATATATAAAACAGACAATGATGAACGATAAGAAGGGATTTTTACAGCATTGTATTACAAATATTACAAAATGAAGATAAATAATTGATTGCAAAAGGGATAAAAATAACAATATAAACAAAATATATTACGAAAATTTGTAGTAAAAAGCCTAAAGGTTACAAATTGTTACAATTTATTTACAATTTTTATCGAAAATCTATTGACTTATGTAATTTTTTTTATTATAATACAAAAGTCATTTCGAATTGCACATACAAATTCGATTACTCAAACAAAGAAATTTAAGGAGTTAATACCAATGAATAAATTAGTCAAAGCGTTATCCCCTGTAATTCTTGTATTAGCAATAATGTTTGTTGTCCCGATATCCGCAAGCGCAGTAACGGGCAGCGAGATAGTAAACTATGCGCGTCAGTTTATCGGATGCGCTTATGTAAGAAATACTCACGGTCCGAGCACTTTTGACTGCTCAGGATTCGTATATTATGTTTTCAATCATTTCGGCATCACAATGTCGCTGAGCTCAAATGATTATTATTCAAATCCCGGCAAGTTCGGCACTGTTGTAGGTACAGGAAGCACGGAAAATGCCGTTGCAGGCGATCTGATTTCATGGTCGGGTCATGTTGCAATCTATACCGGAAACGGCAGATGCGTAGAAGCTCTTAACGCAAAGTACGGCGTTACGGAAGCTGTCGCCGTCAACAAACACACAAACGGTATGAATTACAAGGTTATCCGTGTAAATGGTGTTACAAACGGCTCAGCGGATAAAGAAGCTCCGGCTATAACAAATGCAAAAGCTGCAGATGTTACGTTTACTTCGTTCAGCGTATCATGCACGCTCAAAGACAATACGGGCGTTTCAAAAGTCGTTATTGACGTCAAGGGACCAAAATCGACCAAGAGCTTCACAGTAAATTCTCCGGCATCTGCTTTCAGCTATAAAGTTGACGCTTTTGACGGCGCAGGCACTTATTCCGCAACAATTACTGCTTATGACGCAGCGGGCAATAAAGCTTCTGCTTCGATCAGCAATATAAAGATTGAAAAGCATACTCATAACTATACAGCAAAGGTTACAAAGCAAGCAACCTGTACAGCTGCGGGAGTGAAGACTTTCACCTGCATCTGCGGATCAAGCTATACAGAAACGATCCCTGCGAAAGGCCATACTTCAGGCGGCTGGGTTATCACCAAAAAACCCACGACTTCAGCGGCAGGCGAAAGAGTTACGTATTGCACAGAATGCAATGCGGTTCTGAAAAAAGAAACTCTCCCTAAAGTCAGCAATACAAACAAGTATATATATGATGTAAAGGTTTCCGATTTTTCAATGTATTATAAAAAGACTCAGAAGATCGAGCCTGCGATCACTGCTGATAAAGGCGCTGTTTATTCGGTAGCTTATTCTTCCTCTGATCCGAAAATTGCAAAAGTTGACTCTGACGGCAACGTAACAGCACTTAAAAGGGGAACGGCTGAAATTACAGCAACAGCCATTGATCTTTACGGCAACGTTGTAAGAGATACATGTAAGGTAACGGTTAAGTTCTCCGCTTCTCAGTACATTATCTGGCTTTTTGCTCTCGGATTCTTATGGTATTGATTTTAATTTAATATTACTGCAAAGGTCATATCAGCTTTAATAAGGCTGATATGATTTTTTTAATTATCTTCCGGCTGATAGTGATCACACATTTAGTAGATTCAGGCAATTTCTTATACTGAAAAAAGCTTCATAATGTAAAAAACAACCATATTTTTTTGTGAAAACTCTACAAAACTAAAGAAAAAAACACATATTTTATTGAAAATTTTTTAAAGAATACTATTTACAAATCAAAATTTATTTGATAGAATAATTATGTGACAATAGATTAAGTGTGGATTTGTCTCTGCACTTATTCTGTCAAAAAATTGTGGAGGTGCTTAAGATGAAACAATCTAAGCGAATGCTGGCAGTATTGCTTTCAATCATTATGATTTGTTCTACTTTCACTATCGGTGCAAGTGCAGCAAGAACAACATACGCAGATCCTGCCGGATATGATGAAGTTCTTGATCCTTATGTTTCTGAGGATCAGGCAGCTTGTATGCTCCTTGATTATCTTGATGATAATGTTTGGGGTAAAATCAATATTTATTGGCACAAAACAATCATTGAAAGTATCACGATTGATATTCATGATACTGATTCACTTCTCGGTACGCTCAATTATCTTAACCACAGTACTGCGCTGAAGCTTATTAAAACTATCGGCAGTCTCGGTGATATTGAGGATCTCAACCTCGGTGCCGGCGACATAACCGACAGTAAGGGCAACCAGTGCAGAAGAGGCAACTCTACTTCTACAGATTTTGAAGTGCTCTTTGCAGTTCTTTCATTCCTTGAGAATAACGCTTACTATATTTCAAAGTTCGTTTATAACGGATTTGATTTCGGTTGGCTTGAATCTCTCGGAGTAATTGACCCGGAAGAAACTCTTTCAATGCTCAATGACGTTCACGGCACTATCACATCAACGGTATATGATCTGATTTACGGCGAAGGCGCTTCAACAGCAGAAGGTACAGCCTACACCAACACATTACCTCTTGATGATATTATCGAGAACTTCATTCAGACCGACCTCGTTAAGATGGTTGTAAATCTCGGCGCATCAGGCGACAAGAATACGATCGCTGAATTCCTCGGTCTTGAAAAAGAGCTTGTAGGCGGCAAGATTCAGAGAAAGATTCCTCTTTCAGAAGTTTTCCCGTCACTCACAGCCGGTAAACTCGGCGTTCTCAGCTTCAAGAATGACTCTGTTTATGATTTCTTTACAAAGATTTTCAAAGCAGTTATTCAGGACGTTGTAGTTCCGAAGGCAGGTTCTTTACTTGCTGACGCACTCGGCGCTGACGGCGCAGCATATATCGACATCGTTCTTCCGATTCTCGGTATAGAAATCGACTTCCCTGAGAATGCAGATACCAAGACTAAAGTTGACATGCTTCTTGACGATTTGTTTGTAGGCAAAGATAAGAACATGTTCTTCACATTCAAACAGGTTAACGCAACAGACAAATACCTCACCCTTGCACCCGGATTCTGGGCAAAGCTTACAGGTATCATCCGTACCGTTCTTCCTATGCTTCCTCCTCTTCTCGGCGATGACTGCCCGAATTTCGACAAGACAGACGCTGAAATTCAGGCTATGACTGAGCAGCAGTTCATCACTTACGTTATTCAGGCTTGCCTTGAAAAATTCGTTGACGGCGTTGATTTTGCAGAGGATTGCGTAAGCCTCAAGGATCTCGCTTCCCGTACGCTCATCGAAGTATGCGCAGGCCTTATGCCTTCATACGATTTTGAAGCTATGTTTGAAAGCGGACAGCGCACTTATGACAGTGACGACTGCCTTGACCTTTTAGCTTATGTTCTTCGTTATTATCTCAACGGTGAAACAACAATTCAGGACAATACTCCTGACAGCCAGATGGGTCTTGTTGCTATGCTCAATACCGCTGCTGACTGGGGTCTTGCAAAGGTTGGCGCACTTTTCGGATATGATCCTACAAAGTATACGTCAGCTCCTTATGAAGTATGGACAAAAGCTTATGATACAGTATTCCAGTGGCTTCCCATCAATATGTTCTACGGTCTTGAAGACGGTCCGAACGGCGTAAGAGACCTTATTATGAACAGAATTCTCGGCGGCGTTCTTGAATTCGTAATTGACGATAATTCTGAGACTCCGACAGGTCTTAATGCTCTTCTTTCAATCTTCGGCCGTCACAGCAAGTCTGAGTTCAACAAGAAGATTCCTGAATTTATCATCGACCTTCTCGGCAGAATTATTAACCCGCTGTTCGGTCTTCCGGCAGAAAGAGACTTCGGCAAAACTTCTCATCAGGCTATCGACATGATCATTCCTTACAGCTATACTTCACTTGATCAGTTGATTACCGTTAAGAGAAATGTTGATGAGCTCAGCCTTACCAACACAGCTTACAGACTTCTCCTTAACCTTCCCTATACTCATCATGACAGATCCAGCCTTCTTTATCAGGCAATGCCTCTTGTAATGATGCTTATGGGTCTCTGGAGTTATGAAACATATCCGTTCATTCCGGATGAAGCACCTGCCAATTTCGGTATTTACAGCGGTAATATGCTTGTAGATCTTTACAATGCAAATGCTCTTTCAAATAACGAAAATCTTTCATACGACGATGATAATTACATCTATTTCCACATGGTAGACTTCCAGCCGTTCCTGTATCTTGATTACAGAAGAGCACTCAACAACCTCGGCGATCTTGCAGCTAACTATACTGCATCGCTCACAAACTCGGATGTTGAAGCTCCTTCAAGAACAGAAATGACAAATGCAGCATATAAATATCTTATGACTAAGAATATGCTCGAAGAAGGCTACAATTACAATAAGACCGGTGCACCTTATTCAAACTACGGCGAAACAACAGCCGATAATTATCAGCTTATGAAAGCTTATAATAAAGTAATGGCTAAAAACCATACTCAGGCTAACGACGGAGTAGAAGGCGCAGAAAAGACCTACACGGAAAGAACATGGTCCGCATATCAGAAAGCCCTTGCTTTTGCTCAGAAAGTAATCGGCGAGTACAATGCAGCAGCAAATTCTGATGATCCCGCAACAGCGCTTCGCGATATGAGACAGTCAAGAATCAATATGGCAAGAAAGAGGCTCCTTAAAGCTGATAAAGAGCTGAAATCCTGGATCCCGCTTGCCGACTATTCAATGCTTGACAACAATATCGAAGTTGTAAGCTATAACACTTCACTCAGAAGATATTCTCCTGAAGCAATTCAGAAGGCTATTGATGAATATCTTGAAGCTATCGGCGTTGACCGTGATCTTGACCAGGATTCACAGCCCTTCATTGACAGAGTTGCTAATGCTCTTGACGCATCAGTTCAGGATCTTGACCAGAATCTTGTAGACTCTCTGTACCTTATGAATGATGGCGCAGGTCAGTACATTGATGAAAACAACAGCTATCTCTATGGTCTTGAAGAAGGCTTTGCTAACCAGAATGAGCTTGATATGTACGGTGATTTCGACGGCTACTTTGCATCATTCTACGGTTGGGCAGAATCTGTATCAGGTGATCCGTATATGCTTGGAATCGACAGCACTAAGACCGGCAACGGCACAGGCGCTGTAATCAAGATGTACAA
>CADAMY010000109.1 GCA_902789095.1 Oscillospiraceae bacterium
AATTACTGCTGAATTCAAGCTTTTTATTGTCCTTTTGAAATTTTTACTGCGTGACAAATTTATTGATTTGTTCTTTTATTTATGATATACTGTATAAAATACTAAAAGCAATTATTTACATATAACTTAAACTATTTAAAGAGGTAATATTTTGGAGCTTCGTGAACTAAGAAAAAAGTCAATGGCTTTGCCTCTCACCCCCGGCGTCTATCTTATGAAGAATAAAAAGAATGAAATCATTTACGTCGGCAAGGCAAAAAAACTTAAAAACCGTGTAAGCTCGTATTTCGGCTCACAGAAAAATCACACTGCCAAAGTCAGAAAAATGGTTGAGAACGTCAACGATTTTGATTACATTCTGACTGACAGTGAATTTGAAGCGCTCGTGCTTGAATGCAGTCTTATTAAACAGCACAGCCCGAAATACAATATACTTTTAAAAGACGATAAGGGCTACAGCTATATCAAAGTCACCAAAGGCGACTGGCCGCAAATTTCCGCCGTGCTTCAGAAAGACAATGACGATGCTCAGTATATCGGTCCTTATACCAGCTCTTTCAGCGTAAGAAACTCAGTTGATGAGGCAAGAAAAATATTTATGCTCCCCTCCTGCGGAAAATCTTTCCCGAAGGAAATCGGCAAAACAAGACCATGCCTTAATTATTTCATCAAACAGTGTATGGCTCCGTGCAGCGGAAAAGTCAGGCAGGAGGATTATTACGAAGCCGTAACGGAAGCGTTAAGATTTCTTCAGGGTGACAGTACGGAAATAGTCAAAGACCTGAAACAAAAAATGAACGATGCCGCTGAAAATCTTGACTTTGAAAAAGCGGCTAAGCTTCGTGATAAAATCCGCTCAATTGAAAAAACTTCAGAGCGTCAGAAAATTGTCGGAACAGACAACAGACCTAAGGACTTTTTTGCGATCTCGCAGACGGAGGAAAAAAGCTGCCTTTGTATTCTCAGATTTGAAACAGGCAGACTCAGGGACAGCAAGTATTATATCCTTCCGTTTTTTGAAAATCTTGCGCAGGCAAGGAGCGAGCTTATTTCACGGTTTTATTCCGACGGCGCAAAGATCCCGTCGCAGATTCTGCTTGACGGCGAAACCGAAGATGCTCAGCTTCTTGAAGAGTGGCTGAGTCAGACGGCAGGTAAAAAAGTTGAAATAATCGTTCCGCAAAAAGGAAAATCGGCGCAGACAGTTCAGATGTGCAAAAACAATGCCGCCGAAAAACTTGCTCAGAGTATGGGCAGAACAGGCGGAGTAACTGCGGCGCTTGATGAGCTTTCAAAACTTCTGGGACTTAAAAAACCTCCTGTGTTTATAGAATCATACGATATTTCCCACACAATGGGAAGCGATAACGTTGCGGGAATGGTTGTTTTCAAAAACGGTCAGCCTTATAAAAAATCATACCGCCGATTCAGCATCAAAGGCTTTTCCGGTCAGGACGATTACGGCTCCATGGCTGAAGTAATTTCAAGACGGCTGAACGAATATGAAATAAACAAAGATTCCGGCGAGGGATTCGGTATTCTGCCTGATCTTATTCTGCTCGACGGCGGCAAAGGTCAGGTGAACGCAGTGATGCCAATTATTGACGCATTCGGATATGATATTCCCGTTTTCGGCATGGTAAAGGATTCATCTCACCGCACAAGAGCGATAGCCACAAACGGCGGAGAAATCGCAATCAATTCCAAGCGTCAGGCGTTCACGCTCGTTTCAACGATTCAGGAGGAAGTTCACCGCTATTCCGTATCATACCACCGCACCAAACATAAAAAGTCATCTCTCGGCAGTACGCTCACGGAAATTGACGGAGTCGGCGAAAAGAAGAGCAAGGCTCTGCTCAAAAAATTCAGAACCGTCACTGCCGTAAAGAACGCATCGGTTGACGAGCTGTGTGAAGCCGAAGGCATCAATAAAGTGATTGCCGAGAAAATTTACAATCATTTTCATAAAACTGATTGACTTTTATACTGTACTTGTGCAATAATATAATGTATTAATTTATCGGAGCATTTATAATGAGAGTTATTACAGGTTCTGCCAGAGGCAGAGTATTGGAAACGCTTCCCGGCGATGATATTGTAAGACCTACAACCGACAGAGTCAAAGAGGCTATGTTCAGTATAATCCAGTTTGAGATCGAAGGCAGACGGGTTCTCGATCTTTTTGCAGGTTCAGGTCAGCTCGGTATTGAAGCGCTCAGCCGGGGCGCCGCCTATGCCGTATTTGTTGACAAAACGGCTGATTCGGTCAACTGCGTTAAGCGCAACCTCATCAAAACAGGGCTTAAAATGAACGCAAGCGTTATTCAGGCGGACTCGCTCACCTTTTTAAAAACGACTAAAGAAACTTTCGATATCGCCCTGCTCGATCCGCCTTATTCAACCGGAGTTTTACAGCAGGCAGTCGTTCTCGCCGCTGAAAAAATGAGCGACGGCGGCGTAATAATCTGCGAGCACCCGAAGGGTGAAGAAATGCCTGAAAAAGCAGGTGAATTTTCTCTTTACAGAGAGTATAAATACGGAAAGACAGCTTTGAGCGTCTACCGTAAAAATAACGAAGAAGAATAATCCGGCGCTGTCCGGACTAAAAGGAGAGAATAAAATGAGCACGGAAGAAACCCTCGATCTAATTGAACAGGTACTTGATAACGGAAGTAATATGCCGTTTACTTCAAAAATTGCAGTTGATGCCGATGCTATCCGTACGTATGTCAGAAATATCAGAATGGATCTTCCTGTTGAAATCGAAAAAGCCCAGGAAGTGCTTGAGCATTATAACAGCATTTTAAGCAAAGCGGATACAGAAGCGTCCGTGATGAGAACCGCCGCTCAGAAGCAGGCTGAAGAGCTTATTGAAACAGCCAAAATAAAAGCTAAAGAGATCATAGATAACGCCGACGCCAACGCCAACGCTAAAATCGCTGCCGCTGAGGATCAGGCAAGAAGAATGGTAGAGGCTACGTCAATAGCTCAGGCGGCTCAGGATTATTCCGATAAAATCCGCTCGCAGGCAACGGCGCAGGCTCAGAGTATTATCCAGAACGCTCAGGCTGAATCCGACGCTCTTATTCAGGATGCGCAGATAAAAGCCGACAACATCAAAAAGGACGCTAACGAGTGGTCTGCAAATATCAGGATCGCTACCAACAGATTTGTAAGCGATATTATGAAAAACAGCGATGACGTTCTTTCGGCAAATATCGCCGAGATACGCAAGGCGCGCCAGAGCCTTCAGGCAGCTATTGCCGACAAACAATAATTTAATTAAAACAGCCGCATCTTTGCGGCTCATATGCAGGGTTAGTACATCGGTAGTACAGGCGCTTCCCAAGCCTCAGAGGCGGGTTCGACTCCCGTACCCTGCTCCATGAAAAAAGCGCTTTTTGTCTACCAGACAAAAGCGCTTTTTTCAACGAAATCCGTCCTGACGGACGGGTGAAATCCACCTTCGTTGGGTGAAATCGCTTCGCGGTGAAATCCCGCTGCGCGGGGTGACGGACGGATTTCATTTCACCGTGAGGCGTAGCCGAACGATTTCACCAAAGACGTCTGCCTTTGATTTCACCGCGGCCGGAGCCGAGATTTCACTATTGCTCTTTTATGAGTCTTATGAAAGGGCATTACTCTCTTGTCAATCAGTTGGAACGCTCCGCCACAAGTATCGGTGCAAACATGCGAGAAGCAAACTACGCGCACAGCAGAGCCGATTTTATTTCAAAGCTGCAAATTGCGTTGAAAGAGTGTTATGAAACAGAATACTGGCTTGAATTAATGCAGAAAGCTGAATTGATTAGCTCAGAAATTGCATCTGCCCTTTTGCATAATTGCGGTTCTATCCGACGATTACTTGTTTCATCTGTCAATACTGCGTAGAAAGGTCAGAACATATGAACATAGAATTGATACCGCTAACGCCTAATGACCATGATCTGGCGGAACTGGTCAGAATACACAGCGAACCGTCTGTCTCGAAATACATCTCGATATCTGAAAACTATTTTGGGTATGTTATTGACGCAAAAGACGTAGTGTACTATAAGATCGTAGCCGACGGTAAAACAGTAGGCGGCATTCACTGTGAACAGAGCGGTGATTTAGTATATTTAAGCATATGTATCGACGCGGAACACCGCCGTCTCGGAATCGCTGAAAATGCTTTGAGACAGCTATTTGTGAAGTTACGAACCAATATGAACACTGTGGAGATCAGCATTAACGATACGAATTTTCCGTCCATTCAATTGTTCAAAAAGCTATGTTTTATCGAGATCGGCAAAGAAGATGAATTGATTACATATCGCATGTCATTTACTTAAAGAGCTTAATCATTTTGATTCTGGTGTACTTTTGCGCGTTCTTTCTATGCATTGGTACACTTTTACGCGCTCTTACACAGCAAAAAACGTCTTTTGTCACCCGACAAAAGGCGTTTTTTTTTGAACGATTTTTGTCCTGTCGGGCAAATGATGCTGCCTTCGGCACGAAAACAGAACACATTACTTCACTTTACAAGCATAAGCTTATTATGGTATTATAAAAATAACAGGCAATAAAATCTTAAACAGAATCAAAAATCCAATTCTGAAAAGAGGTATAGCTTTATGACCAACAGAGAACGCCGTGACAAAGGAATGGCATATATAACTGATGCATCGGTGCTGGCTGAGCAGTTTAAATCCCGTATTTTACAAAGAAGCTATAACCGGATGATTCCTTTTAACATACCTAAAGCATATCTGCTTCTTAAACTTATGGGGCTGAAATACGGCAAAGATACATTTATCGACACGCCGTTTCGCTGTGATTACGGCAAGCATATAACAGTCGGCAAAAACTTTTATGCCAATTCATACTGCACGATCATTGACGTCGCTCCCGTAACAATAGGCGACAACGTAATGCTGGGGCCAAACGTTCAGATCATCACAGCAGGTCATCCGATCCATCCTGACAGCCGTAATTCCAAGTATGAATACGGCGTTCCGATTACCATCGGAGACAACGTCTGGATCGGCGCCGGAGCAATAATTCTGCCGGGCGTCAATATAGGAAACAATACGGTAATCGGCGCCGGAGCGGTTGTTACAAAAGATATTCCTGACGGAGTGGTTGCAACAGGAAATCCGTGCAGGATATTGAAAGAAATCACAGAGGAAGACAAAAAGTATTATTACAAAAAAATGGAGTTTGATACGGAGGCTTGGAATAATATCAATTCCGGTTAATCAAGCTGAAGTATGTATAATTTTTGCCGTTAATTGACAGCAATATATATTGTATCTGCAGCGTAAAAACGGAACACGCTGCATCACTTTACAATAATAACGATATCTGGTATTATAAAAATAACAGGTAATAAAAACGAAACCAAATTAAAAATCGGGATCGGACGAGGTGAAACAAGCATGAAACGAATTGCGGCTATATGTTTATTTTTAATTATAGCATTCAGTCTGTGTGCCTGCGGCGGTAATGTGAAGAATGTACAGACCCATGAAGTTCCGTCCGATATTTATTCACAAACCGATATCGACTCAGCTATTGCGGTAATTAAAGAAGAATTTAAAGCTAACTGGAAAGGCTGTACATTAACAGAGATTTATTATGCCGGAGATGATATATCGAAATCATATCAGGATTTGGCTGACAGGAATAACGCAGATGAAGCGATAGTCCTGCTGTCTTCATTTTACGTCGATTCGTCAGGCGGAGACGGCTCACTGGACCCGAACAGCACTTATTCCGATTGGAATTGGATTTTAGTCCGATCCGATAAAGGCACATGGAAGCATGTCGATCATGGCTATTGATACAGATTCCGGTTAATCAAACTGAAATTGGCCGTTCATTTTTACGCTTCTGCTAAACATTATCTATCAAAATCAATGCCTTAATGATCAAAAACCATATAAAATCACTAAAAATGCGAAAAACTCTTTACAAAATCATTTTTTGTGGTATAATATTTTTTGCATGCGCCGCTACTCGGATTCTGGACGGCTCACCTGCCTTAACCTGAGTTGACGGGCAAATATTTAAAATGAGGTGAAAATAATGACAAGAGAAGAAAAGACTGCTATCATGCAGGAGTATGCTACTCACGAGGGAGATACAGGTTCTCCTGAGGTTCAGATTGCTGTTCTTACAAAGAGAATCAACGATCTTACCGAGCATCTCAAGGTTCATAAAAAGGACCATCATTCACGCCGCGGCCTTCTTAAAATGGTTGGTCACAGACGTAATCTTCTTGCATACCTTCAGAAGGTAGATATCGAAAGATATCGTTCTATTATTGCAAGACTCGGCATCCGTAAGTAATGCCCTAAAGGCAGGCAGAGTTATACTGCCTGCCTTGTTGTATTTTTTTGGACTCAATTCGCCGGGCAGCCTTATACGGCATTTTAGCAGTGAATCGGCATTTTAACGATTGATTGAAGTGCGGATTTATTGCTAAAAATGCCTCGGCGAAAATAAATAAAGAGAGGTAGTTTTATGTTTTTTAAGGATTTCAAAAAGTTTGAAACCACACTTGCAGGTCGTCCGCTCGTTGTTGAAGTCGGCAAAATGGCTCAGCTCGCAGGCGGCTCATGCCTTATCCGCTACGGCGAAACAGAAGTTCTCTGTACAGCCACTATGGCGGACAAACCCAGAGAAGGCGTAGATTTCTTCCCGCTTTCCGTTGACTATGAAGAGAAGCTTTATTCAGTAGGCAAAATCCCCGGCTCTTTCCAGCGCCGCGAGGGTAAAGCAAGCGAAAAAGCTACGCTTGCTTCACGCGTTATCGACAGACCTATACGTCCTCTTTTCCCCAAGGATATGCGAAACGACGTAGGCGTTGTTGCAACGGTTATGTCTGTTGACCCTGACTGCTCACCGGAAATCACCGCTATGATCGGCGTTTCCGTAGCTCTTTCAATTTCAGAAATTCCGTGGGACGGCCCGATTTCAGGCGTTTCCGTTGGTCTTGTTGAAGGTCAGTTCGTTATCAACCCGACGGAAGAGCAGCGTGAAAAATCAGAAATGGCTGTTACAGTCGCTTCTACAAGCGATCTCGTTGCTATGATCGAAGCAGGCGCTAA
>CADAMY010000110.1 GCA_902789095.1 Oscillospiraceae bacterium
ACAGAAGCACAGCAGAGTGCTATCGACACATTAACAGCTAACATCAACGCTCTCCTTGCAAATACGCTTGGTGATGCTGACTACACAGCAGTTGATACAGCTAAAGCTAAGATCCCCGCAGATCTTTCAGTTTACACAGACGCTTCCGTAACAGCTCTTAACGATGCAGTTAACGCAGTTGTTTATGGCCTCAAAGCTGACCAGCAGGAAACTGTTAACGGTTATGCAGCAGCTATCGAAGCAGCAGTAGCAGGTCTCCAGCTCAAAGCAGCTAACCTTGCAGACCTCATCACTGCTATCGCAGCAGGCGAAAATGTAAACTCCGCTCTTTACACAGCAGATTCTTACAAAGCTGTTTCTGATGCAGTTGCAGCAGGTAAGACTCTTAAAGACAGCGCTCCTTCAATCCTCGCTCAGGGCGACGTTGACGCAGCAGCAAAAGCTATTAACGATGCTATCGCAGCTCTTGTTCCTCTCGGAGCAGACTGGACAGAAATCGAAGCAGTTATCGCAAGAGCAGACGCTCTTGACAGATCTCTCTACACAGAGGCTTCTCTCAATGAGTTTGACGCAGCTTTCAATCCCGTTCGCAACATGTATGCAAACGCTGAGGATTACACAGTAGCTGATCAGGCTATCATCGATGCTATGGTTCTTACAGGAAACGCAGCATTCACAAAACTCGTTCTTCTTCCTGCTGATTACACAGCAGTTACAGCAGCACAGGATCGTGCAGCAACTTATGTTCCGGCATATTATCCGGCAGAAGATTGGGCAGCAGTTCAGACAGCTCTTGACGCTGTTGAAACTGGCTTAACAGTTGACAAACAGGCTCAGGTTGACGCTATGGCTAAGGCTATCAACGATGCACTTGATGCACTTGAAGGCAAGATGCTTGACGCTGACTATGACTTTGTTGACAGACAGGTTGCAAGAGCAGACGCTCTTACATCAACAGACTACACAGCAGCTTCTTGGGCAGCAGTTGAAGACGCTCTTGCAGATGTTGTTCGTGGTTACAAGATCGACAGACAGGCTGACGTTGACGATATGGCTGACGCACTTGTTCAGGCTATCAGAAACCTCGTTGCAGCAGGTCCTGCTGATTACACAGCTGTTGACGAAGCTATCGACGAATTTGAAGGCCTTGATAAGTCAATCTACACTGATGATTCAGTAGCAGCAGTTGAAGCAGCTATCGCAGCAGTTGTACGCGGCAAGAACGAAAACTTCCAGGCTGACGTAGATGCTATGGCAGCAGCTATCAACGAAGCTATCGACAACCTCGTTGAAAAGACATACGGTCCTGCTGATTACACAGCAGTTGACAATGCTATCGCAGCATTCAACAACCTCAACAAAGACCTTTACACTGACGAATCAGTTGCAGCAGTTGACGCAGCTATCGCAGCAGTTGAAAGAGGCCTTGACGAGAGAGAGCAGGCTAGAGTAGACGCTATGGCTAAGGCTATTAACGACGCTATCGACGCTCTTGTACTCAAAGATGTTGAGCCTCCTGTACCGGCAGGCGCAATCCAGAGCATCACTTACACAGAGAGCCCCTATGCTCTTAAGACTTACAGCATTAAGATCACCGGCAGAGTTAACGGCGTACGTTTCCTCTATGACAACAATTCTAAGACTGTTACTGTTTACAGAAGCAGAACTAACGACAAGTTAAAGATCACAAGCTATGATGCAGATGGCAACGTAGTATCCGATCTCGATGTTCTTAACATCGCTTATGAGATCTGGGAAGTTGAACTTGCACTTAATCCGCGTGATTATACTGTAATCGCTCAGACCGGCGCTGGCCACAATGGTTGGGAGAGCGTTGATCTTGGTTATGCTCTTACAGTTAAGATGTCTACTTCAAACGATCAGGTAATCTCTGCAACACCGGTTGCAACAGAAGGCAAAGTTGGCGAACACATCGGCATCACTGTTGTTACAGGTTCAGACGTTACTAAGATCCAGTTCCTTGTTGACGATGCAACAAGCGGCGTTAAGACATTCTACGCTACTACTACTGGCGCTGATTCTAACACATTCGAAGCTTATGCAAAACTTTACACAGCTGGCGAACACACAATCAGAATCAACGTTAGAACAGCAGACGGCTGGAAAGTTGCTGATTTCGCACCTTTCACACTTACTGCTACTAAATAATTAAAACCCGGTTTTAGGGGGTCACGGGGAATCCCGTGGCCCCTATTTTCAAATAAGAGGTAATTACTATGAAAATTATTAAAATATTTGTTTCAATAGTAATAAGCGCACTACTTTTTTCATTATTATCGAATGTCAGCGCTGCGCCTATATATACAGCTTCTTTTATACTTGATACAGATTCTGATAAAAACGAAATAATCTATGTAAATGTTAATGAAACAGTTAAAGTATCTCTTGGCGTAAATACTTCTGAGGGATACTACGCAGGTCCGCTTGCCGTGCCTGTGTTTTATACCGATTCCGTTCTTGAGGCGGGATCTGCAAATTTGAATATAAGCGGCAGATTTTACAACTGCTGCAAAACATATACGAGTGTTGTGAATTCCGAAAAACTGACCGCTGAAGCGGCTGAGGCTCTTTATCCGTCAGACTGGAGCTCACAGCAGAAAAGCGCAAATAAAGCGATTTATACCGTAATGATTCCGAATAAGACGGACAGCGATAATACTCCCGATAAACTTGACGAAAATTTATGGACCGCTGAGTTCAAAGTCAGAGATGCAGTCGGTTCTCAGGGTAATGTTTTCATTCCGAATGAATGCATAAGAACTGAAAAAAATATTGACGGCTCTGTTTATCTTGCCCGCTACTCTGACGGCAGCGATCTTTCATCAAAAAGATTTGATTACGGCATGGATATGGAACTCGATGTTTCCAAGGCAGAGATAACATTTCAGGTGACAGATCTTGCTGATGTTGATAACGATAAGCTGATCAGCTCTGCAGATGCGCTCTTGATTCTGAAATATTCTGTTGATCTTGCTGAACTTGATTCAGATGCGTTGATTCGCGCTGATATCAATCAAGATAACAGTGTAGATTCAGCCGACGCTTTCTGCGCTTTGAAAGTTTCAACGGGAATAGATAAAATTAATAAATATATGCATTAACGGATGGTTAAGATGATTGATTTTGTAAACAGAAATACGCCGAAAATCGCGGATTCTTTTGAATTTGAATTGTGTGAAAGCAAGAATGGTCTTGATTTTTACAGAATTTATACCAGAGATAAAAAAATAGTAATCAGCGGCAGCAATAAAATTGCAATGGCGATGGGATATTACAGATATCTGCATGAATATTGCAGTGTTATGATTGTGAACGGAGATTACGATATAAGCTTCGTCAAAAACGCACCGCTGCCGGAAAAGGAGATTTCTTTCACCGTAAAGCAGAAAATCAGAATGGCGATGACTTATGAGCGATATGCCGTTCAGGCTGACGCGTGGGGCGTTGACAGATGGACTAAAGAAATTGACTTTATGGCAATGATGGGTGTAAATACACCGATTACTCTCGTCGGAAGCGATGCCGTGCTATATAAAATGCTTGAGGATATGCGAGTCAAAAAAGATACCGCAATATCTTATATAAGCGGAGGCTCATTCTGGTACAGGCAGTTGATGGGCAATCTGCTCGGATATCTTCCGCTCAACAGCACGGAATATCTTGAAAAGAAGCTGAACATCGGCAGGTTTGTCACTCAGAGAGAAAAAGAGCTTGATATGTCGCCTGTTCATCAGGGCTTTTTGCTGACTGTTCCGTTTTCTTTCAGAAAGCATTATCCAAAAGCTAAGCTTATTAAACTTCCGACGTGGAATTCTTTCCCTCCGGCCATGACGATAGACCCGAACGATAAGGGATATATTGAGCTGTTCAACAAGCTTTTCCTTGAAAAGCAGAGGGAGCTTCTCGGCGAAGTTCATAATTATATTTTTGATCCGCTGAATGACGTAGATTTCAAAGGATATACAACGTTTATTGAAAAGGCGGGAAGAGCTTTCCTCGAATACCTTGAGGAATTTGACAGCGAAGGCGTATGGTATGTTCATTCAAGGAATCTTGTTTCTGCCGATTTTAAAGCGGATAACATTGTTATTATTGATGAATACGGCGATGAGTACGACAAGAATCACGGATACAACGGACATAAATTCGTCGTCGGCATCAAAGGAAATCTTTACGGCAGAACGGTTGTATGCGGAGATATGGAATCTGCCGCCGCCAATCCTTACATAATTGCAAAAGATAAATATGAAAACGCAATCGGAGCAGGTATATTCTTTGACAGCGACTATGAAAATCTTCCTTACTATTCGCTCTGTAATACAATGCTGACAAATGATGACAAAGCCGAACTGAAAGAATATTTAAAGAAGTATTCCCTATACCGTTACGGCACCGAGGCATATACAGATACGCTTATGAAGATTCAGCGATTGTGCTATTCGGCAGGCAGTCCGATCAACCAGGCTTCTGCGCTTTGCGCAAGACCGGGAGGAGATATTGAGCATACTGCGCCGTTTGACACTTTTGAGAGACCGTATAAAAACAGCGAATTGTATTCTGCCGTAAAAGAGGCTATCGAAAACGATGAGAAGAAAAACGATAATTTCAGAAATGATTTTGCCGTATTCTTAAGGCAGGTAATGAGCAATTCACTCAGACCGCTGTATTTTAAAGTGAACGAAAGCTTCTTCAATCAGCGTGTTCAGGATTTTGAAAACGCAACGAACATGTTTATTGAAATCGGCGAAGCGACGGACAGACTTCTGAAAACCCGTGAAGAACCGAACCTTTTTTATCATATTGAGCGCTCAAGACTGCTCGGCGATACGAAAGAGCTCCAGCAGAGCATGGAAGTCAATTTCCTGATGTACCACACCATTTACGGTCCTGTAAAAAACACAGTTTATTACGATAATTACTGGCGCGAATGGGGCGGTATGACGGCTGATTTTTACCTTAAGCGCTGGCACCTTTGCTTCAGAATGATGGCTGCTTATTTCAAAACGCCTAAAAAGCTGAAGTACACGTCTAAGAAAAGAATCAACGGACGCAATGAATTTTCGGATACTCTGCTTGCAAAGAGACTGGAATACTTTGAGGGCGAATTCATAAAGGATTATATACCCAGGCATACCGGAATCGGAGAAGAAGATACGGTTGCCGTCATGAGAGACATTATTGATAAATTTGACAGTATATTAAAAGAGTAATTTTATGATGGAATTTCTTACAGGTTTATTTAACGTTTCAGCTAAAACTATAAAGCAGGTCGCCGTTATTGTAATAGCGCTGATTGCTTTACTGTGGCTCGTTAAGTTTATTAGAGTTAAAATCCGCGGCGCACGAAGCAGAGTTCGTGACGAACTGCTCGGAGGACTTACGGCGGCAGATATCAAGTTTGCGATAGATCAGGCAAAAAATGCCGAGCTTGACCCTTCGCCTAAGTCTATTTCCGGAGCTACAAATATTTATCTTAATAAAATTCTTGCGGATTTCCCCGACTTTCATCTGCCGGAAGCAAAAGCGTCAGTCGAGCTGCTTATCAACGAATATCTGCCAATACGCTTTGAAGGCGCAAAGAATTTCGTTAAAAGCGAAGTTGAAGCAAGCCTTGCAAAAAGCGTCCGCACAGAAGAAAAAATACTGAATGTGAGCGATATTTCCGTTCACAAAATCAGCATTTCTAATTATATAAAAACCAACGAATTTGCAACGATTACTTATCAGGCTTCGGCAGGATACAGACTTGAGGATAAGAAAAAAGAAGACAGATTTATAATCGAATCTACGATTAAATTTATTGAAAACGATGTTCCTGCGCACCTGCTTGTTTGCAGAAACTGCGGAGGAGTTATCGAATCTACTTCTCAGAAAGTCTGCGCATACTGCGGCAGCGGAATCGTATGGGACACACGAAAATCATGGAGATTCACTAAAATTGAATCTGTCGATTAAAATTGTGTATTTTTAAAGAGGACTCATAATGAAACACATTGCACTTATTACTGAAAAGCCGAAACTCAGCGGCAAAACTTCAACGCCTGACGGCGCAATAAACGGCAACGGCGACCTTGCCGTTATACTCGGTAATTTTCCGAGCGGAATCAGAATTTACATATCTAAAATTGACCTCTGGTACGGAGTAGAGGGCGAGAGAACAGGCGGACTCAGACCTCTCGGATATATTGATATTGCCGTAAACCGGGAGCTGTATAAAAATTATCATGTTGAGCAGGATATGGATCTTGGCGAAATCCGCTGTAAGTTTAAAAAAGGCGCGCTTGACTGCTCGTTTGACTTATATGTCAACAAGACCGAAAACTCAATTGTAATAAGGCAGACGGGTAATATGGATATTTTCCCTGAGCTGAAAGTTTATGAAGGCGATACAGACGGCAGAAAAGGCAGTTTTGAAAATGACGGAGTCTGTGGGATTTTCAGAAGTTTTGACGATGAAAAATGCAGATACGAGACGCATTGTTTCGCAGCAATGAAAAGAATCGAAAAAGGACTGTACTATATTTTTGCCGCAACAAATCACGACGTTGACGACCCTATGGGTACGGTTACGAAAAAAATAAAAGCTGCAGACAGCGCTTATATTGCTTCGCTCAGAGCAGAACACGATAAAGCATGGTCGGATTTCTGGAGCAAATCATCATTTGAACTCAGCGATAAAGAGCTGGAGCTTGGCTGGTATGCTTCGCAGTATCATCTTGCAGACTGCACGGGAAACGTTAAATTCCCGCCCGGCTTGTATGCAAACTTTATAACGATAGAAAGACCTTCGTGGCAGAGCGACTACCACCTGAATTACAATTATCAGGCGCCGTTCTATCACGCCTGTTCGTCAAATCACGTTGAGTTTACAGATTGCTATGCCGCTCCTCTTGAGGAATTTTTGCCAAAGGGCAGAGAGTTTGCAAAAAAAATGGGATATAAAGGCATTATATACCCTGTCGGAATAGCTCCTAAAGGATATTGCACAGAGATGGAGCCTGAATTAAAATACTGGTTTGAGCGTCTTTTCCTCGGTCAGAAAAACAATCAGATTCA
>CADAMY010000111.1 GCA_902789095.1 Oscillospiraceae bacterium
TTCATCACGCTTTGCAGAAGAAACGGCTGACCAGAATTTATCAAATTCCTCTTTAGTTCCGTCGTTTGTAAGGTCGCCTGCCATAACGAGCGCATCAAGGCTGTTGTAACGGCTGTCTTTTTCAGAATAGTCATAAGTCTGCGTCAGCATATTGCGGATACGTATGACTGCGGTATCGTTTGTCATGCGAACGTGGCTGTCGCTCGATGCGATAAATCGCAGAACGGGAGTAAACCCGTCGTCAGCGGCAAATGAAGATAACGGCATCACGGTGAAAATAAGTAAAGCCGTCAGAATAATACTGAGAATCCGTTTGATAATGTGGTTTTGTTTCACAAATAACAACCCCTTTCGTATCAAAATTTTATCATATTGCGGCAGAGTTTTCAATATATTTGCATTCTGAATTTATCAAAAAAAACAGCAGGGCGTGACCGTGAAGCCATGCCCTGCTGAAAAGTTTGACCTTATAACTGACCGGAAATAAAGAAAAGAATACGTACAAGGAATGAAAAAATAACGTCGGCAATTCCGATGTCATAAGTCCTTCCAGCATTTCTAAGTTCCTCCTTCAATTTATTAAAATGTTTTATTCGTCAATATCCGTAACGTCAAAATCTTCATCGTGTGATATATCCTCAATGTCAGCTTCGACGTTTTCGTCAGGCTCAAAAGAATCTGTAAAATCATCAGCAAAAGCGGCGGATTCAGCTTCGTTTTCGCCTCTCTTTTTAACGAGGATAACTGCTGCAACTATACCGGCAATTATAACTGCGGCTGCAATAGCAACGGGGATGACGATTTTTGGATTGATATGTGAGTTTGAAATAAGTTTGCTGCCGTCAGCTTTTACGGTAGTTGTAGTTGAAAAATCATAACCGAATGTGTCGGCATATTCGGGAGATTCCCCATCCACGCTTTCATCAATTATGGCTTCATCGGTATTTCCATCAGTGATAGACCCATCTGGACTTGAAGATGATGATATACTGGTTGTCGGTACTGCTGGTGAATTTGATATTGCACCCTGAGGAATGTTAGTAAAAGAAATTCCATTATTATTGTTATTATTTTTATTATTGTTATTATTATTGTTATTATTGTTATTGTTATTATTATTATTGTTATTATTATTGTTATTATTGTTATTGTTATTATTATTATTGTTATTATTGTTATTGTTATTGTTATTATTATTGTTATTGTTGTTATTATCGTTGTTATTATTATTGTTGTTGTCGTCTGCAGATCCGGGCTTATATTCATATTTTACAGACTTAACAGCACTTGAAACATCGCTATCTTCAACTTTACAAACTTCAGTGTCGAATGAAATTGAATAATCTTTGCTGGGATCAACATCAAATGTTGCAACAATAAAATCACCTTTATTTTCAAATACTGAAACATTGGAACAACCTACCTTACCATTAGCAGGATTGCTGACAAAAGCAACAGGCTTGTTGCTGTCTTCTTCAGCATCTTTAAAGTTTTTCCATGTGTTGCCTTGTTTGATAGAAGTGCATTTCACACCGTCAGAAGTATTAAATCCGCCATTAAAAGCATTAAAGCCGCCTGATTCAAGATTAACAGTAACGCTTATTGTGTTATCATCAACTTTCTGGGTAACTAAACCGAAAGAAGGTGCGCTTGCCGCACCTGCGTTAATTGCAAGCGTTACAACTATGCTCAGAATCATAACAAGAGTTATTGCCAGCGAAATGATTTTAGCTGTTTTTTTCATTTTATTGTCTCCCTTTATTTTTAATAAATATATAATAACAAAAAGCGCGCAATAAATCAACAGTAAATTCTGTGAATTTTTATTTTACATATAATTTTGTTAAGAATAAAACCTTTAAAAATGAAAATAATATAATGAAAAATCACTTAAAGAGGTGTTACAATGTGCGGAATAATGGGCTACACAGGGGTCGAACCTGCCGTACCGATAATTTACAGCGGTCTTAAAAAGCTTGAGTACAGAGGATATGATTCATCCGGAATCGGGATAGTTGAAAGCGGAAAAGTCGAGCTTTTTAAAACCGAGGGCGGACCTGATAACTTAAAGAGCAGACTGCCGTTTAAAAGTTCGTCGGCGGTCGGTCTTGGCCATACACGCTGGGCTACCCACGGCGCAGCTAACGAAATAAACGCCCACCCTCATACAAGCCCTCAGAAATTATTTATGATAGTTCACAACGGAATAATAGAAAACTGCAGCGAGCTGAAACTCAGGTATCATCTTGATTCCGAACTGAAATCTGAAACTGATACAGAGGTTATAGCCTGCCTGCTGGAGCGTGAATACAGCGGTGACGTAAAAGAAGCAATCACGAGGGTAATGCCTCAGCTTACAGGCAGTTATGCGCTCGGGATAATCTGCATTGATTTTCCCGATACGCTGTTCTGCGCCAAAAAATCAAGTCCGCTGTTTGTCTGCACAGATGAGAGGGGAGCGTATCTTGCAAGCGATATTGCGGCTTTTCCGGGTGATACAGGCAAAATTTACAGACTCGGCGACGGTGAAATAGGTATAATCAAAAAAGACTCTTTTAAAGTTTTCGATATCGATGGGTGCAGAATCAGAAAAACCGAAATCAGACTTCGTGATACGGAAGAATATGAGGATAAAGGCGGCTACGAGCATTATATGCTCAAAGAAATCTATGAACAGCCCTCAGCGGTTGAAAAAACTCTTGACTCAATTATGAGCGACGGAAAAATCAAACTCGGCTGTCTTAGAATGAACAGGGAGCGAATAAAGAGCCTTACACGCATTGAGCTTATCGGCTGCGGCTCCGCTTATCACGCAGGGCTTGCCGGAGCTTACGCTTTGCAGAAGCTTTTAAAAATACCGGCAAGGGCATATATAGCGTCGGAATATAAAAGTATGGGCTCTGTCGCTGACGAAAACACGCTTGCGATAATAATAAGTCAGAGCGGCGAAACGGCCGATACGTTGGCGGCGATGAAAGAGGTAAAGTCGAGAAACGCAAAAATAGTATCTGTCGTAAACAACAGATACAGTACAATAGCGCAGGAAAGCGACAGCGTGATTATCACCCGTGCAGGAAGAGAGATTTCCGTCGCTACAACAAAAGCTTTCAGCGCTCAGCTCGCCGTGCTTTACTGTATTGCGGTAAGGCTTGCATATTCTGCCGGAAGAATAGACAGAGAGCGTTATCGGGCTTTGTGCGCCGAGCTTTTATCTTTACCGGAAAAATCAAGGCAGACGCTTGAAAAAAACGAAGCAATTGAAAAGATAGCGCAGATACTCAAAGATGCGGAATATACCTGCTTTATAGGCAGGGCGGCGGATTACTGCACGGCTATGGAAGGAGCGCTCAAGCTCAAAGAGGTGAGTTACTCTCATTGTGAAGCGTATGCGGCAGGGGAACTCAAGCACGGCACGATCTCGCTTATTGAAAACGGTACTCCGGTTATTGCAGTATGTGCGGATTCATCAGCCTTATCAAAAACGGTCAGCAATATCAAGGAATGCAAGTCAAGAGGGGCAAAAATAATCTGCATCACCGATTCTGATTATGACGGTGACGCAGATGATATTGTTATTAAAATTCCGGATACTGAAGATCTTTTTTCGGTTTCTGCGGCGGTGATTCCGCTCCAGCTTATTGCTTACCATACAGCCAAGAAAAAAGGATGCGGCATTGATAAGCCGAAAAATCTTGCAAAAAGCGTAACGGTAGAATAATCAGCGTGCTCTGAAAGCGTAAACCGCATTTTCTTTTATTTCGGTAAGGTCAACCGTGGTGGCGCAGTAGTCGCCGTTTTCATAAAACGCCCAGTATTTTCCGTCGGTATCGTAGCTGTGACTTTCACCTTCAACGGAAGTAACAAATAGACCGTATTCGCCTCTTTTTCCTTCTATAATGCCGAGCTTTTCGAGCGCAGAGCCGACCGTTGTTTCGTTGGTGTTTATCTTATAATGTTTTTCGCCTGATTGCAGCGAGAGGTCAAGATAAAACGAATTTTTGCCTTCGCCTTTTTCGACGTAAACAATATTGCTTCTGTCGGTTTCAGTTGGTTGATTCTGATTCTTTTTGCAGGCTGAAAGTGAAAAAACTATCAGCAAAACCGTTAATAAACTAATTGTTCTTTTCATCAGTTAAGCCCTGCGTCTTTTGCGTTCTGCAGATGTTTTTCATAAGTTTCAGCGTAGTAGAAATTTTCGCCGCTCTTATCCGTCAGGAAGAACTGATAACCTGTCTCGTTAGGCTCAACAGCCGCAGTGATCGCCTTGATTCCGGGATTGCAGATAGGACCTGACGGCAGACCTTTGCGGTATTTGTTGTAGGTATAATAATTAAGAAGCAAGGCGTCAAATCTTTCGCTGTCCTTGCCGCCGAGATAGTCAGCCATATTTTTGAGATAAAAATATGTTACGTCGCTTCCGAGATAAGAATCCCTTGAGTTTTTCAGTCTGTTATGAAATACAGAAGATACGTTTTTGCACTCGTCAATGTCCTTGTCGCATTCTTTCTGAATAATTGAAGCGAGAGTCAGCATTTCGTCCATAGAATAACCGAGGGACTTTGCTTTTTCTTCAATTTCAGGCGTTATCTTGCTTTTATAATTATTTACAAATTTTTTAACTACGTTTTGAGCCGATTCGTTTTTAAAGAAATCATACGTGTCCGGGAAAATATAGCCCTCGAGCAGAAAAACTCTGTCGCCCCTGTCAGGGATTTCAACACCTTCAAAAGGTGAGTTTGCGGCAGTATAAAAATCCTGCGCCGAGCATACGCCGTTTTCTTCAAGGCGCTGACCTATCTGATACACGGTAAACCCTTCGGGGAAAGTGACTCTTACAGTCGATGCTTCGGTATTTATAATTGTGGGTAAATCTTCTTTATAGTTGTTTATCCTGCTGCCGAATGCTCTGACGAGGAATATGCCGGCGACGATAATTGCAATGAAAAGAATGATAATAATTATCAGAAACGGTGTTTTGTTAAATTTCTTTGGTTTTTTGCCTGAATCGGACTGAATATCTTCATACTGCTTGACGGGCTCGGTCTTTTCGGGTGTTTCTTCCGATTTGCCGAAATATTTTTCGTATTGCTTTATATCAAAATCATCGTTTAAATCTTTGTTGTCCATGATTTTCACACAGCCTTTCTTAAAGGAATGTCGTATATCTATTATAACAGCAAGATTTATTTTGTCAATTTGTAATAGCAATGTTTTTTCTGTTAAAACTAAGAATGAAAGGAGGAGTTTCGATGATAGACAAAAGCGAAATTTTCAGAAGCAGAGATTCGTTCCCCATAAGAGCAGATAAATCAGGTATGGCGGGAGGACCGGACAAATCATACGACCCTGACGAAGCGCCTGATACCTACATCGGCGATCTGCCCGAAAGCGAACATCCCGAAAAAGGCGAAAACTTTTTGATCTGAAAAAATCCTTCGGATTGCCGGGCAGTCCGAAGGATTAAAATTTTATTTACTTAATTTTATACAGTAAGCGTGTTCTGTTTTGAGAGACTCGGGATTGATCGGGTCGAATGCGAGGCATACTTTTCCGTTTTCGTTGAGAATCGCCGGTCTTATATCGCTGCCGAGCAGTTCGGCTTTTAATTCGGGGTCGAAGTCAACGTCGTCGAGGGTGAATTTACCGTAAGGGAATCTTAGAATAAACGCATAGATATTGCCGTTGTTCTGCGTGTAGCGGATATCTTCCTGTTCGCTGAAAGCGTAGCATTTTGAGCCGTAGATTGCTTCGCCGTTGACTTCGAGCCATTTGCCCATATCAAGAAGCTTTTGCTGCATGATAACGGGGATTCTCCCGTCGGGAGTCGGTCCGATATTAAGCAGGAAGTTGCTCCCTTTGCTTACCAGGTCAATAAGCAGATGAATTAGCTCTTTTGATGAAAGATAATCTTCGGGCTTTTCGAATCTGTTCCAGCCGAAAGAACTGCCGATTCCTCTGCATTCTTCAAACGGTCTGTCGGCTGTTAGAAAAGCTTTTGTGCCGCCGTGGGTACTGCTGCCGTCAATGTAGCCGTATTCGCTGGTGAAGTTGCCGCCGAGCTTGCCTCTCGTGCCGATGCCCCAGCGGTCGTTCGGAACTATAAAATCTTTTACGCTTGATTCATTGTACAGCCACTGTAAAAATTCCGTGCTGTGCCATACGGAAGCTTCATGTTCCCACTCGCCGTCTGTAAAAAGAGTCGCAGGCTGATAGTTTTCCATAAGCTCCTTGAGCATGGGAACGAGATGCTTTACGGCGTATTCTTCGGGATCTTTCAGATAAAGCGGATGATACCACTCATAAACGGAATGATAAACGCCGAAGCGCACGTCAGTTTTATCAAGCGCTGTTTTAAGCTCACGGCAGAAATCCCTGTGAGGGCCTACGTCAACGCTGTTCCAGAACGGAGCGTACTCGGTTTTATAAAGGCAGTAGCCGTCGTGATGCTTTGAAACAAGGTTCATATATCTTGCGCCTGAACGCTGAAATAAATCCGCCCATTCGTCAGCGTCAAAATTTTCCGCCTTGAATAAAGATACAAAATCTTCATATCTGAAGTTTTCGCCGTAAGTCTTTTTGTGATAAGCTCTGAATTGCTGCTGAATTTCGTTCGGCTCAGGGCAGGTGATAGCGTGCCAGTACCATTCGGCATAATGCCCTTTAGGCGCAAATGCAGGCACGGAGTAAAGACCCCAATGAATAAATATTCCGAATTTTGCGTCGCCGAACCATTTCGGAACGGGACGTGCGTTCAATGATTCCCAGTTGTTTTCGTAATACAATTCCGTTTCCTCCGTTATATAAGTTTAAACGTTTTAACTTCGTGCGGTTTCATGGAGAACGTGAATTCTTTGCCGTTTACCGGTATTTCTTTTTCTTCACATTCCATAAGATTACATTCGATAACCTTGCTGTAATCAAAATCAAAGCTGCATTTTACGCCGCAGTGTCTTGTCTCCGCTTCATACATTCTTACGATTATTCCGCTGCCGTCCTGAGCGGGCTTGACAGCGTCAAGAATCACGCTCTTTGAGTCGATGTGAGCGTAGGAATGAGCGTCGTTTTTGACGTTGTTGCCGGACGTGAATACACCTGTAAGTCTGATGTTTTCCTGGAATCCGAGATGAACTGTCTGAGCGTCTCTCCAGTTGCCCTCGTGCGGATAAAGAGAATATCTGAACGTGCTTCTGCCTATATCGCCTGTCGGGTCGGGGCATACGGGACCTCGCATGAGCGTGATTTTCATCATATTATCACGCACGTTGTAGCCGTATTTGCAGTCGTTGAGAATACTTACGCCGTATCCGCCTTCTGAAAGGTCAGCCCATTTATGAGCGCAGAATTCAAATTTAACAAGGTCGTAGGAAGTGTTTGCGTGAGTCGGGTATTCAGCCGCGCCGTGAGCTATTTCACAGCTTGCCATACGGCTTCTGATATTTACGGGGAACTGAGCTTTAAGAACTTTTTCCCTTTC
>CADAMY010000112.1 GCA_902789095.1 Oscillospiraceae bacterium
AATCGGGATATAGCGAGGTGCTTTTATGAATGAGAATAACAACAAGAAAGGCAATAACAAATCCAGCCTTGTGATTGGTATGTGTATAGGAATTGCAATCGGAACCGCAGTCGGAGTTGCAACAAAAAATATCGGTTTGTGGTTGCCTATTGGTCTGGCAACGGGCATCAGTCTCAGCTTTGCCATAGGTCATAACATCGATGATAATGGTGATGACGAAACGGGCGATCAGTAACGTCGGGCTTCCACGCCCGACTGAAAAAAATGACGCAGAAAATAATGTCGGGCGTGGAAGCCCGACGCTGCAGGCACAGATAAAAGCGTAAAGATTGCCTATATAAATCGGGATTTGAGGAGGTAACGATGAAAGACGGAAAGATACCTAACCCGAATACAATATATCCTATTGCAGGATATGACAAAGAAATCTATGTAAAGCCGTCAATTACAAACCCGAATATTATTGTCGGTGATTTCACCTATATTGCCGATTCTGAATTTGAAAGCCATGTAACACACCTGTATGACTGGAACGGCGATAAACTGATTATCGGCAAATTCTGTCAGATTGCTTCTGGTGTTGAATTTGTAATGAATGGCGCTAATCATCAGATGAACGCTGCTTCTACTTATCCGTTTTACACGCTTGAAGGCTGGGATATGGAACCGCCTATAGCTTCAGATTTACCGCTTAGAGGCGATACCGTTATCGGTAACGATGTATGGATAGGTCAGAATGCCGTTATTCTTCCCGGTGTTCATATCGGAGACGGTGCTGTTATCGGCGCAAACAGTATAGTCGGCAGCAATGTTGAAGCATACACGGTTGTAATAGGTAATCCTGCAAGACAACTCCGCAAGAGATTTGATAATGAGTTAATTGAAATAATGCTCAAATTCAGGTGGTGGGATAAAAGTATTGAGGAGATTAACGGACTGATACCTATTCTCACTTGCAGTGATTTGGATAAAGTAAAAACGGAAATAAAAGAACTAATTGACAAATCCTGATTTTAAAACATACGGATATACAAAAAATCTGCCGGATTTTCCCCGGCAGATTTTGTTTTTTTATTTATCAAGTCCTGCAAAAAGCTTTACGTTATCAAAAGAATAAGTGTATTTGCCGTCTTCGATTCCGTGAACGATTTCGCAAACCTTATCGTTATAAGGAGTAGGCACTCCGAATTTTTTACCGTAGGCGCAGACAACGCCGTTAATAGCGTCAATTTCGCATTTTCTGCCCTTTTCAAGATCCTGGAGCATACTCGCTTTTAAAAGTCTGTGCTTTTTGATGCTTATCGGTATGAGTAAATTTGAAATCTTTTTCTTAACAGGATTGTTGTAATCAAGGAGCTTTACGATATCCTTGCCCTGAACAGGCTCGATCTTAATGCCTGCCGCCTTTGCAACGTCGATACATTCCTTGATGATATTCTGACAGCAAACTCTCGAATCTTTTCTCTCGGCAGCGTCGCCGAAAGTGCCGCCCATTACCGCCGACATTCCGCTGAATGCAGAATTTATAAGAAGCTTTGACCAGCGCACGCCCATAAAGTTATCTTCAACCTCAACGGGACACATAAGCTCAAGCAGCTTTTTGACTTCCATGAGCTTTTCATCTTTCTTGCCGTTCATTCTGCCAAGACCGAAAGTCATACTGTCAGGCTCGCTGGTAAGCTCGGAAACGCCGTGACCGTGAAGCGTTGCGCCCCACGCAACAGAGCAGCCCATAGTTCTGTCCTCACCGACGACCTCAGAAACCGAAAGCTCCGGCAGACCGTTCTGCATAGTGCAGACTATACAGTCGTCAGTCATATACGGCTTGAGGCTTTCAAGAATATTCTTGTTGTCGAGCTGTTTTGTAAGCAGGATTATCAGTTCATATTTTTCGCTGAGCTGGTCGGGAGTCAGAGCGTGAACGGGAACGGTCATTTCAACCGTGCCGATAATATGCGCTCCGCTTTCGTTCATCGCGTCAACGTGATCCTTGTTTCTTGTAATCAGGTCAACAGGTACGCCTGCTTTTGAAATGTATGCGCCGAGGACGGTGCCGAGTGAACCTGCGCCGTAAATTGCAATTTTTTCCATAAAAATCTCCTTATTTTAATAATCCTAACCTGAATTTCCAGAATTCCGAAAAACCGTGAGGTCCGAAAATCGAGTAAATGATCTTATCTGCCGTCGTTATTACAAAATCAAGAATCTTCATTGGCGTTGACAATTCCGCATTGTCTGTCGCAACGGTCCTGTTGACGCTCAATTTATCGAATCTGTCATATTTATTCAGCAGCGTATGAACACGTTTCGTCGTTTCATTGGTAAACTCCATATCCGCAACAGTAGCGCGAATCATTCTCTCACAGTCATAAAGGAGCGATTCAAGCTCTTCAACGTCTTCGGGAGTCATTTCAACCTCGCCCGCTTCATAATCGGCATAAAGCCTCTTAATATCATTGTATCTCCAGCGGCGGACAAACCAGTTATCGGAATTGCCGTTGAACTGCGGGAATTTTTCAGGATTTGAATGAACGTCGCTGACCTCGCTTGAATAAAACAGAGCGAGCGCAAGATTGATTACCGGAGCATTGTTTGCGGCGTCTTCATGGTGCATATCGTAAAAATACCAAGTGTTATCGGGCAGTACGCCTGTTGAAGCGTCAAGCTCTCTGTCAGGAGAAATATAGCAGTAGTCGCTGTCGATAGCCTGAGTATAGCTGTCGGGAAGCTGTTCGCCGGGCAGAACCGCTGTTGCGCCGAGAGTGGTGGATTCAATATTCAGAACGCCGTCGCCGTTTGTATTTGCCGACTGACCCATGATCTGCATAAATTCGTAGCGGCGCTCACCCGTTAAAAGATTGTAGCCTGCAACAAGATTGATTTCAACGCCGTTATCTCTCATCGTCTGAATATTCTTTTCAATATTCATCTGCGCACGGTAGAATTCATCGGTCTTTTCACGCACGGCAGCGCGATCTTCACCGAGGAATTTTTCGGCAAGCTCAGGATAAGCCTCACGCCTTACCATTGCCCAGAACTGAGGCGTATTGACCATAAGGTGATCAAACATTACGTCATAAAGCTTGCTTATCATTGCGGCGTTTACGTCCCATGGAAGAGTGTGGAACGCAATATTTATAAGATGCGATACCATCGGCAGGAAGTTTTCATACTGGCTGATTGCGAGCGGGAAAACCTGAGTATACCAAAATTCGGGGTCAACTATAAAGTCACGGTTAAACATATCGGTCATAACCTGCGTGCCGTTGAGAGCGGCAACCATGGTAACGACTGCGTTGACCTTGTCGGTATTAGTAAATTTTTCGGCAAACGCCGTGAAAATCGTACCGCCAAGGCTTATAGGCAGAAGATTGACTTTTGATGCGCCGGTTCTTTCAAGCACCATATCAATGTATTCGTCAAGCTTGTCAGCCGTGCTCATAGGATCGCTGAAAAGATTGAACTCAAAGAAGAAAAGATTTTCGTCGCCGATCACTTCTTTAACAGGGTTCAGCGGTATTATTTTATAAAGATAATTGCAGCGGTCCTGCATATATGTCGTTTCTTCTGCTCCTTCGGGTGTTGCGTAATCAGCAAAAGAGCCGTCAAAATAAATCGTATCCGTTTTGTTTTTTGAAGTTCCGTCAGGGAACGTCTGCTGCGGAGAAAAAGCCACGTCAGCCACTTTCTCTATAGCGTTTACGAATCCGCAGTCCTTCTGGAAAATCACAGAGCAGATAAGCGGAACTATAAGATATTTTACAGCCGCCTTTACCGTTGCGGCAATATCAAAAATCAGTAATTCCCCCGTAAGCTCGTTGCCCCATGCGTCATGCTTGATAGGCGGATAGGTAGGATCCTCTGCTGATTCATAATCGTAATTTTCATCAACAACATACATTGTCGACTGCGATATTCCCGGTACAACAATGAGCGGATAATAGTTTCCGTTTTCATCCTTTTCGTCAAAAATAATCTTCATATCTTCAAGCGTATAAGGATAATTGTCTGACGCAGGATGATTGCTTGCCGCAAACACCGTAACAGGCGCTGTAATCATCACTGCGGCGAGAAAGATGCATAAGATTTTTTTGAAATTCTTCATACATAAAACTCCCGAAAGTATTTTTTATTGAAAACAAACCTCAACAAGTTAATTATACCATACTTTATCTGTTTTTCAAGAACAAAATAAAAGACAGGCTGCGCACCTGTCTTTTGTTCTGTACCTTAATACCAAATCCAGCCGAAAAGCAGATAATAAATAATTATCTGCAGCAATGTCATTGTGACCGTTACTTCACAATCGCCGAACAGACAGTTTCCTTCAGCATCCGTATAAGTCACCGTTATTAATGTTTTGCCTGCTCCTCTGCCGAAAACGTTGCCGCGGCTGTCAACTGATGCAACAGCGGGATTTGATGAAACGAACGAATACGTTCCGTCTGTACCGGCGCCTTTCAGGTTAGGATCGATTTTGGCTGACGATCTGTAAATGATATCTATGTCCGGAAGCTGCGTGTAGTTTATCCCGTTTTCTATTTTACCATTTGCTACTTCCGCCGGAATTTCAACAATAGCTTTATCCTGCATAATGGCGCAGGAAGACACGGTTATCTCAAGATTATAACCCTGACGTTTCTTCTCAAACGTCATTACAATAAACTCGCCCGGGGTATTGTACATAGCCGTGCAGGCAAATGCAGCTATCCCCGTTTCTGCATTCAAAGACGTATACGCTTCTGCCCAGCCTTTTTCGTGAAATCTGCTGAGCATTTCACCCTTTTTCATTTCAATACATTTAAGACCCGAAAAATCTGCATATATTTCCGCTGAAGAAAAGCTGCCCGAATCAAGATTAAGAGAAACACACAATCTGTCCCGCGTTTCGCTTAATAATACGAGTGAAAAATCTACTGAACGCTCAGCCTCTTCCGTTTTAGCGGATGCGCCGAGAACCGCTGTGCTCAGCAGCACCAGAAGAGCCATGATTAAAGACGTTGCTTTGATAAAATATTTTTTCATTTTATATCCCCCTAAGTCGTTTTCTATAAAAGCACATTTATTATACATCATGTGCTTTATTTAGTCAATAAAAAAGAGCCGGGGATTTTACTCCCCGACTCCGAAAAATTTGATTCAGATATTATGCATCAAAAGTGTAGGTGTAGAATGTTGCGTTGCTCTTATCAAAGATAGTCCATGATTTGCTCAGGCCGATCTTGCTGATAAGGCTGTTCTGACCAACTGCAACTCTGAGGATGCCGTACAGTTCAACTGTACCGTGGAGGTCAGGATCAACGTCAATATCTGCGCCTGCTACTGCTGCTGCAACTGCATCAACAGCAACGTTAGCTGTGCTCTCAGTGATAACGTTTCCGTCTGCATCAAGGAATCTGAGTGTAGCAAATACGCTAGCGCCGATACCGCCTGTTACGCATACGTCAACAACGTCATAACCAAGGATACCAAGGCCAAGACCAACGCCGAGGCAGATTGAGAAATCGCCGGCTGCTTCGATCTTTCTGTCTGTAACAGTCTGATCATGGATGAGTCTGCCCTTGTTGTTGATGATTTCATAACCTGAATAGTCGTTTGATGTAACGATTACTCTCATTGAACCGTCAACGCCGATTACAACTGAAAGGTCGATAGAAATTGTAAGAGAAGTATTTCCGATCGGAATATCAAACTTAGCAATGTCAATCTTGGATTCGCCTGACTGAACAGTGAAGAGACCCTGCTTAACTCTGTCAAGGAATGTAACTGCATCTGCGCCTTCGCCAAGCTCTTTTTCAGCAAGAGAGCAAGTGTAAGCACCGCTGATTGTAGTTGTGTCTACAAGATCATAGTTTGCAGTAAGATATACTTCGTTGAACTTGAGTGATTTGATGCTTGCATCAAACTTAGCGTTGAGCTTGAGGTTCTGAAGGTCATATTCCTTAGAAACGTTAACGCCGCCGTTGCCGAGAGACTTGGAGATGCTGAATCTTAAGCCTGTGTCAGTAACTCTTGCCTTAACTTTGAAGCCCTTAACTGAGAAGCTGATGTTGATCTTTGAGATAAGATCAAGATCCTTAAGATCATCGATTTTACCAGCGATGAAGTCTTTAAGGCTGTCAAGTTCTGCATCTGTGAGGCCTTCGCTTACAACGTCGCCGTTACCGTCTGTGATAACTGCTGCTGCAAGGTTGGGTGCGAATGTGCCTTCGTAATCAACTGTGTCGATTACGTCTTCTGCTGCTGCAGCTGATGTAGTAACAACGTTACCGTCTACATCTTCAGCTACAAAAGCTTCGTTGCCGGCAACGAAAACGTCGCCTGCTTCGATGTCTGCATCCTCAGCGAAAGTAAGAACGTCACCGTCAGCTGTGAAATCAGCGTCAACAACTTTTACGCCGTCAACATAATCGATAACTGCTTCTTTTGCTTCGAATGTCTTTGTCTGCCAAAGCTCAACAGCCTTATCAAGTGCTGCTTTTGCTTCTGCGGCATCCATTGCTCCTGTTGAAACCATGTTGAGAACGTTGGTTTCGATAACGCCGTTGGCAACAGCGATGGCTACTTTATCATAAGTAGCGAGCTTACCAGCATTAGCAATTTTAACTGCTGCGAGCTCCTCATCTGTAGCTGTAAGGCCTGCTGCGTTAACAAGAGTTGTTGCTACAAAATCATTTGTAACAGGGGCTTCGAGATCGAGTGTTTCGAGATCATAGTCGGCGAGAACGCCATACTCTGCTGCAACTGCTGCTGCATCAAAGTCATCGCCGGTAGCCATGTTGAAAGCGACATCAACCTCTTCAAGCCAATCGTTTGTTGCGACTGTCTTTGTTCCGGGCATAACAAAACCGGGAATAATAGAAGTCATAACAAGCATAACAACTGCCATTACGATTGAGAGAATTTTTGTCATGTTTTTTCCTCCTTTAAAATTTTGTGAAGGTTCATTACATAAAGAAGTGGTACAGCGCTAATACCGCTTTTTTATAC
>CADAMY010000113.1 GCA_902789095.1 Oscillospiraceae bacterium
CGTTATAGTTTTGTCGGTTTATTCCGGCAAAGTCCTGAAAAAGAAAAGTATTTTGGCAAATAAAGCTGTAAAAAGAGAAGATTTCAATTCACTTGAAGGCTTGCCTTCGGACAATGATACCGTTGATTTGAAAGAAGAAGTTGTTGTAAAAGCCACTGAGTTTACAGACAGAAAAGCCGAAATGATGCAGAATACAAAAGAAGTCAGCCGCAGCGGCGGCTTCTACCATCCGGTAGAAAACGATGATAAGGTCGAAAGCCTTGAAAGCGCCAGAAAAAGACAGCAGGAAACAGAAAATAAAAAAGACGGAAAAGTCCAAAGCAGCGAAGAAATCCAAAGTGCAATCAGCAGTTTTAAACAGAAAAATCCCATTGCGGACGAAAACATAATCATAACCAATTATTCTAAGGTCAGCGAAAAATACAGCGACGTAAAAATCACAGGGGATTTTGCAGCCGAAAATTCATTGGAGCAGGGCAGAGAAATTCTGCGCAGAAAAAAAGAAAGTCTTTCAGCCGAAGCCGAAACGGCTCGGAACAACGGTGAAAACTCTGATCTTGAAATTCTCAGACGTATGAAAGAAAACCGGGATTCGGGAAAAATTATTACGCCGAAAAGCGGATCGTCCGACCTTGAGATCCTAAAGCAGATGAAAGAAAAAAATCAGGATTCCGGAAAAAGAATAACACCGAAAGAAGGACCGTCCGACCTTGAAATGCTCAAGGTAATAAAAGAAAGGCAGCGTGACACTTCTAAGGTCGGCAGCCTTAAAGAAATGATAGAAAAAAACAAAAACAACATAACATAATATAAAAATATCAGAAAGGATGAGCGCAATGAAAGTTTTGTATGCCGCAAGCGAAGCTATGCCGTTTATGGCGAGCGGCGGACTCGGCGACGTAGCGGGCTCCTTGCCTCAGGCGCTTCGTAAAAGGCTTATCGGATGCAGGGTTGTTATGCCCCTTTATGACAATATAACGCAGGAACTCAAAGACAGTATGAAGTTCATTACTCATATTTCCGTTCCCGTTGCGTGGCGCAGGCAGTATTGCGGGATTTTTGAAGCAAGAGCAGGCGGCGTTATTTATTATCTTTTAGACAATCAGTATTATTTTAAGAGGGACACGATCTACGGTCAGTACGACGATGCCGAAAGATTCGCTTTCTTTTCAAGAGCGATACTCGAAATAATACCTCATATCGGCTTCAAGCCTGATGTGATACACTGCAACGACTGGCAGACGGCGCTCACACCTGTTTATTATTCGACGATGTATGCGACAGCTCCGGGTTATGAAAACATTAAGACCGTTTTCACTATTCACAACATTCAGTATCAGGGCGTTTACGGCAAGGAGCTTCTCGGTGACGTTCTCGGAATTTCCGAGAATGACTATCATCTGCTCGAGTACGACGGATGCGTAAACTTTATGAAAGGCGGGATCGAATGCGCCGATAAGGTTACGACCGTCAGCCCGTCTTACGCAAACGAGATACTTGACCCCTGGTATTCTCACGGACTTGACACGATTTTAAATCAGCGCCGCTTCAAATTGAGCGGTATTCTCAACGGCATTGACGTTATAAATTATAATCCCGAAACAGATAAATCGCTGTGGAAGAATTATTCCGCAGACGACAGCGAGGGCAAAAAAGAAAACAAGGCGGAGCTTCAGGCTCTGATGCAGCTTCCCGTAAGAGAAGATGTGCCTGTGATTTCGATGGTAACGAGACTCGTTTCGCATAAAGGACTTGATCTTGTAAAGGCGGTTGCCGATGAGCTTCTGTCTTCAGAAGACGTTCAGTTTATAGTCCTCGGCTCAGGCGACTGGCAGTATGAGAGCTTTTTCAAGGAGCTTGCCGCAAGGCATCCCGATAAAATGGGGCTGTGGCTCGGCTTTGTGCCCGACCTTGCTCATAAGATATACGCAGGCAGCGATATGTTCCTGATGCCGTCAAAGAGCGAGCCTTGCGGACTCTCGCAGATGGTAGCGCTCAGATACGGAACTATTCCGATCGTCAGGGAAACAGGCGGACTCAGGGATTCCATTCAGGACAGCGGCAACGGCGAAGGCAACGGATTTACGTTTGCAAATTACAACGCTCACGATATGCTCTTTACGATCAGACGCGCGCTCAAAGGCTATAAAAACAAGCAGGGATGGAGTATTCTTGTTGACCGCGCGCTCAACTGCGATTACAGCTGGGGACGTTCGGCAAATGAATATATCAAGCTTTATAAAGGACTTTTGAAATAATGAAATCATATTATATTTACATCATCCGTCATGGGCTGACGAGCGGAAATACTCAGGCGAGATACATCGGTCATACCGACGAGCCTCTTTCGCCTGAGGGCATTGAGCAGATAAAAACCATGAAAAAAGAGTATGAGTACCCGATGCCTGACGCTGTTTTTTCAAGTCCTCTGAAAAGATGCACCGAAACGGCAAAAATGATATATCCGGCGCTCACACCTATTGAGATGGACGGACTCATAGAATATAATTTCGGCGAATTTGAGGGCAAAACTGCGGCGGAACTTGAAAATCACCCTCTTTTTGCGGACTGGCTTGCAGGCAGGCAGGGCGTTGCGCCTCCTTTCGGCGAGAGCAACGAGGATTTTGCAAAGAGAATAGCTCAGACTTTTATAAAAATAGTTGACAGTATGCTCACTACCGGCACGCAGAAATGCGCCATTGTCACTCACGGCGGAGTAATGAATGCGTTGCTTTCTTTTTTTGGTCTGCCCGAAGCGCCGATGCACGAATGGGCGACTGCCGGCGGATGCGGCTATATGCTCAGAATCACGCCGTCGCTGTGGTCGCAGGCAAAGAAGCTCGAAGTTGCGGCGCAGATTCCTTTCCTGCCGGGTGAAGAGCAGGATATTTACGGACATACAGATGAGGACTTCAACGTTGAAGATTATCTTTACGATTAATAATACATAAGGAGTACGAAATGAAAAAATACAGTAACTGCTATCATATAGGACCGTTTGAACAGTTTTCAAGAAAAGTTTACACAACCGAAGAAGGACTTCCTTCAAATCAGGCGACTGCGCTTTGCTTTGACAAAAAGGGAAATCTTTTTGTAGGTACAGATAAAGGACTTTCAAAGTTTGAAAACGGAAAATTCATTGACGTTGATACAGGCTCAGACGACGCTGTAAACGTTATCTACTGCGCTCAGAACGGTCACGTTTTTGCAGGCGCAGGCTCCCGTCTTGTTGAATTCAACGGCAAAAGACGCCTGAAAGCTAAGGAATTTTCTTCAAAAATCGTCGATATGAAAATTGACGGCGATGAAACCTGGTGGATACTTACAGAAACGCATCTTTACAGAAAGTGCAAAAATTCGGAAGATTTCGATTTAAAAATCGGCGTACCAGGCGACGGTACGAAGCTTGCTGTACTGCGTGACAATAAAGTATACGTCGGCACGGCAGGCAGCGGTCTTCACGCTCTTACAGGCAAGCGCTGGCATTGGTCGGAGCTTATGGAGGATATGACAGGCCTTTTGAGCAACTGCGTTACCTGCGTTGATTTTGACAAAGCAGGCTACGTCTGGGTAGGCACAGACAAAGGCGTTTGCGTTTATGACGATAAGAGCTACTGGCTCGACAGCAAAAACACTTACGGTCTGCCCGATGCAAATATTACGGCTATGGCGACTGATAACGAGGGCAACCGTTACTTTGCAACAACGACGGGTCTTATCTATCAGCATAACGGAATCCTTTCATACTACGGATATAAACGCTGGATTCCCGATCCCTGCGCTACTGACGTTGCGGTATCCGACGACGGCAGAACAATATGCGTAGCTACAAAGAACGGACTGAGCATAATCTCAAAGCAGGTTATGACTCTTGAAGAAAAAGCCGCATATTTCAGAGAAATGGCTGAAAAATACAATATCCGCAAAGACGGCTACTGCCTGGGCAGAGACCTTGATCATAAGGGCGTTGTTGATGAAAACGAAGGTTATGTAGGAGTCAGCGACAACGACGGACTTTGGACAGGTATTTATCTTGCGGGACTTTGCTATGAATATGCCGTAACCAAAAACAAAGAGACTCTCGAGCTTGCCCGCCGTTCGCTGAAAGCTTTGATCAAGCTCACGACAATAACGGGCAAAGACGGCTTTACCGCAAGAGCTCTCAGATATAAAGACGAGCGCAATTTCGGCGAATATCTTACTTCTGATGAGTGGCATCTCGTTCAGAACGGCGAAATAGAATGGCTCGGCGAAACCTCGTCTGACGAAATGACAGGCCACTTCTTCGCTTACGCTATATATTATGATCTTTGCGCCGATGAAAAAGAAAAGGCTGAGATAGCCGTTGTAGTCAAAAAGATAATGGACCACATTATTGAGAATAATTTCCACCTCGTTGACGTTGACGGCAAACCGACTACCTGGGCGAACTGGGATCCGAAAGACCTCAACGACAACCACAAGTGGATCTATGAAAAAGGCACGAATTCACTTGAGATCCTCAGCTTCCTGAAAGTTGCGAAACACATGACAGGCGACGAGAAATACGACGAAGTTTTCGATTCGCTCGTTCGTGATCATCATTACGGTATGAACATAATGCAGTACAGGATCCCCGACGGTCATCTTCTTCACATTGATGATCAACTCGGCTTTTTGAGCATCATGACTTTGCTGAGCCATACCGACGATCCTGCTGTACGCTCGATAGCAACGATGGGACTTACTCATCATTTCAGCGATGAAAGAATAGAGCATAACGCGATATTTGATATAATCTACGGCGCTGTTACAGGCGAAAAATGCGACGTTGACGTAATAGCCGAAGAGCTTGTTGATTTCCCGCTTGATCTGCTTTCGTGGGAGGTTTACAACAGCCACAGAACTGATCTTGAATGGGATCACCGCCCGGAAGAGCTCGGCATGGTGCCTCAGCTTTACGTTCCTCTTCAGCCGCATGAGCGCAGACTCTGCAACTGCGACGGCAACCGTTTTGTATGCGACTGCGGATGCGAAGACCTCTTCAAACAGGCAAGCGGCGACGATTCTGCGAGAATGATCATGTATCCGAGCGTAAGCTGCTCAAAGGGTATGAACCTCGAAGTAGGCAATATGTTCCTTCTTCCTTACTGGATGGGCAGATATTACGGTATTATCGAATAAGGTGTTTGTATGATCAAAGAATATCTTGAAATCGGGCAGATCGTCTCAACGCACGGCGTAAGAGGCGAGCTGAGAGTAAATCCGTGGTGCGATTCGCCGGATTTTATAAAGCAGTTCAAAACGTTATATTTTGATAAAAAAGGGGAAAGGGCAGTCACCGTGACTGCCTGCCGTTCCCACGGCAATATAGCTCTTGTAAAGCTTGAGGGCATAGATACCGTCGAATCTGCGTCGGCGCTGAGGAATAAGATTCTTTATATGAAACGCTCGGACGCAAAAATTGCCGAAGGGTCGTATTTTATAGCCGAGCTCAAAGACTGCACCGTTGTTGATTTTGATGATGAAAGCAGGGTTTACGGCATTTTATCAGACGTCAGCGAAACGGGAGCCAATGACGTGTGGCACATAACGAAGGACGGCAGGGAATACCTGATACCGTCTATTCCCGACGTTGTAAGAAGCGTTGACGTTGTGAGCGGCATAATTAAAATAACTCCGCTAAAAGGGATTTTTGACGATGAGAATTGACATAATGACGCTATTTCCCGAAATGTGTGAAACTGTTCTGGACGAGAGCATTATCGGCAGAGCCAGAGAGAACGGATTCGTTGATATAAGATGCACAAACATCAGGGACTTTGCCAACAATAAACATAACCGTGTTGACGACGCTCCTTACGGCGGAGGAATGGGGATGCTTATGCAGACTCAGCCTGTCTTCGACTGTTATGAGCATATATGCGCTCAGATCGGCAAAAGACCGAAGGTGATATATATGTCACCTCAGGGGAAGGTGCTTACACAAAATAAAGTCAAAGAGCTCGCCCGTGAAGATAATCTTATTATCCTTTGCGGTCATTATGAGGGCATTGACGAGCGGGTTATTGAAGAGATCGTTGACGAGGAAATATCTATCGGCGATTACGTTCTCACGGGCGGCGAGCTGCCGGCGCTTGTGCTGGCGGACAGTATTTCAAGAATGCTCCCAGGCGTGCTTGCAAATGATGAAGCGTTCGAGCAGGAGAGCCATTATTCGTCTTTGCTTGAATATCCGCAGTATACCAGGCCGCCTGAATGGCACGGCAAAAAGGTGCCTGACGTTCTGCTTTCCGGGCATCATAAAAACATTGAACTGTGGCGCAGGGAGCAGTCGATAAGGCGCACTTTTGAAAGACGAAGAGATATGCTCGATAATGCTGAGTTGAGCAAAAGTGACAGGAAAATCCTGGATTCTTTGGAAAAAGAAACGAAAAAGTATTAAATATGCAATAAAAGCGGCAGGATTTATCGTAAATTTGCACAAAATGAAGGCGTCAAAAAATCTCACATTTGGACTTGACGCTGATTTTTTAAAATCGGCTTTTCTTTCCATTGACGGAATCGACATTTGTGATATAATGTTATCAGAAGTTAATTTTGAAATTCAACTTAAACGAATGGAGATATCAGAGTATGTACGTTAAAGATGTAGTTGTTCAGAATCAGGAAGGACTTCATGCCCGTCCTGCAACGTTTTTTATTCAGAAAGCTAACGAATTCAAATCTTCAATCTGGGTTGAAAAAGACGAAAGAAGAGTAAATGCAAAAAGTCTTCTCGGCGTTCTTTCTCTCGGCATTATTGGCGGCACACAGATTCGTATAATCGCCGGCGGCGTTGACGAAGAAGCAGCTGTTGAAGAACTTGTTAAGCTTGTAAGCTCAGGCTTCACAGAGTAAAAAGATTTTTACGGCGCGGGCA
>CADAMY010000114.1 GCA_902789095.1 Oscillospiraceae bacterium
TTACATAGGTCATCACGCTTTCTGGGATACCTGCTATAAGAGCGATGGAGAAATCAAGGGAGTTTCGCAGATGAACGTTGCGGCTGACGAAGCGGTATTTACCGAAAAAACGTACCTTGGCGACCAATGGTGCCCGAAATACGACTACCGTATGTTCAAAAAGACTATTCCCGTCAATTACTCAGCCGCAAGAGATACAGAATAAAACAATAAAAGAGCAACAGCATTCCGGAATGCAAAATCTGCATTTCAGAATGCTGTTTTTTTACTCAATTAAATTTTTTATCTCAGGTATTTTTCGGCACAGCCGAAGAAAAGCTCCATAATTTTTGACATAGACGCCTTATCTTCGCATCCGTGACCTGAATTCGGAAAAGAAATAAACGTGTGCTCAACTCCGTATTCCGCAAGCTTTTTGTCAAGATCAACCGCATTCTGATACGGCACTATTTCATCCTGTTCGCCGTGACCGAATACGGTAGGCACAGTATCTTTATCAATATAATTTATCGGCGAATATTTTTTCAGCTCCGTTCTGACAGGGTCAAGATTTAACGATTCAATCCTGCACCCTGCTCCGTTGCCGATAATATTACGGAAATACTCCACGCCGACTGCCTTAGCTACGCTGTTTTCTTCGGAATAAAAGAATTCATTTTCAAAGTCCGCAGGTCCGCAGAGTTCAACAACGCAGACAGGCTTTATCGGAGCGGTATCCTTTTTGGCATAAGCATAAAGAAGCGAAAGATGACCGCCAGCCGAAATGCCCGTGAGCAGGACTTTATTGATGCTGACGCCATATTCGCTGCCCTTGATTTTAATTGCTTTCAAAGCAGACGTAATATCATCCATAACATCGTCAAAATCAACCGTTTCACTGACGTATCTGTAATTCATACAAGCCGCCGCAAAGCCGTATTCATCGCTGACCTGCATAAGACTTTTGGTATACGGCTCCTTATCGCCTTCGACCCAGCCGCCGCCGTGAATACACAGAACGAGGCCAAGCTCGCCAGAAGCTTTTCTCGGAAAAACGAGGTCGTACGTCTGCCGCTCGTTTTTTTCGTCTGAATAGTACTGATCGAGAAAAATCCTGTTGCTGCGGTAATACTTGATATACCCTGCAAAAAGAATCTGAAAAAAAGAAACAACAGCCATAAATAATGCGGCTATTCTTTTAAACATCAAATATCACTCCTCTTCAGCAGAATACGTCTCGTATTGCTTCAAGATAACCGTAACCATAAAGATCGTCGGGCTGAAGATAGCTCGTTTCAGTCCATTCATTCCAGCTGTTTACCGTGATCAGCGGAACACGCAGTTTGCCGTTTTCCAAAGCGTCATCAGTAATTTCTTTGAGTTTTAGACATGCTTCACGGATTTTATCCGGCGTATTGCCTGTAACTACGCCCGGCATATATTCCTGAAATCTTACGTTAGTATCCCATCCCACAGTAAGATTCGGGTAATAGGGAGTGCTGCTCTCCTGCGTAAATTCCTTTATATGATCAAGATATTCATTTGTAAGACCTGCATAATCGCCGTCCAAACGAACAGCGCATCCCCAGTTATAAGCCGTTACCGAATCCACACCGAGATAATCATAAATCTCTATTCCTGACGCGCCTTTATTTTCATCGTTATCCGGCAGCCAGTCGTAACTCTGTTTGTGCCAATGAACGAACTGAAGATGAAGATCAGGAAATCCCGCAGCTTTCACTTTTTCACGGAATCGCTCAATCGCGGCGCGGCAAGCCTGAGTGGTGCCGAAATTGCGGATAAAATTGTGCACTTCAAATATCATATAAACAGGACAGCCGTCAATGCAGTAGTAATTATCCTGCTTAAAATATTTTTCAATCGTTCTGTCGCAGATGTTATCAAATATTTCCGGTGTAACGACACCGTTCCATACAACAGTTGACAAGTCGCCGGAATTTCGTTTATCCCAAAGATAAGTAGCGTTATGATTTGCCCACATCAGATAAAACTGCATATCCTTACAGTTGGCAGCTTTGAGGAATCCGTCATTCAGGCAGTTTTCAAGAAACGGGCGGTTATCGTACCAGTACCAGTCATAAATAAACACGTTTACTCCGTGCGACACGGCGCATTCGATCTGTTTTTCCATAACGGCGCTGTCCGCCTCGTTGACATAGCCCCAGACAGGGCGGCGCGGCCAGCTGCAGCCGGGATAGCCCCTATCAGTCATCGAATCAACGGTCTGCCATTCTCCGATTCCGTCCGGCCAGAAAATTCGCGAGCGAGGCTCGTCGCCTGTATATGAAGGCCATATAAAAGCCGCAATATCATATTTTTTCATAACATTATCACCTTTATTATTATTTGAATTTTTATTATTTCTGCCACTTGATTGTATCATAACGCAAAACCATTGTCAATCAGATGTACTCACAGCATCAGAAGATTGTGACTCCCGATTTCATTCATCCGTCTTTTCCATAGCCGCTCGCTTAGCAAGAACTTTTTCGTGAACGTCGTCTTTGGTTTTGCCTGTAAGCTTGTAGAAGAAGAACGGTACGCCCGCAAGGAACATCATAAGCCCGTGGAATATCGTATAGAAAAACAGCAGCTTGATTTTAACTTCAATCGGCTGTGCCGAAGCGTCTTCCAATCCCGGAAGGTAACCTATTACAGAGCGCCATCCCGTCGCCGGATCATCATACAGGATACGGGGAGTGAGCGAACTTGCGATCGTTCCGCTTATCATCGTGCCGATTCCTATTACGAGCGGCAGGGTTGCGTCAAGGCGCTTTCCCGATTTCAGCTCCATATCCTCAAGAACGTCAGCCTGGAACATTGAAGGCAGAAGATTTGACGCGCCGAACTGCAATCCTATCAAAAACAGGAATAAAACAAAAACGATCTGAAGCGATTTATTGCCGCTTCTGAAATAAGTATATCCTACCGCAAATGCCGCAGAATTTATAAGCACAGAGTAAATTCCGCTGGCGATATAAAGCACTTTTGAGTTAAACTTTTTGAGCAGGAAGTTTATAACAAGCATTCCTACGGCTGTTCCTATTCCTGTCAAAAACTTTGACGTAGAGCCGAGCAGAGCCGCCGCAAGAAAAACGCCCATCGCCGTTGCTATGCCTCTGAAAGATTTGAGAAATTCAGACGCAATGATGATCCATGCGTATTTGTTGCTGAGCACCGTTCCCAATCCGAAAATAGGATTTTTCTTTTCAGATGTGTACTCGACACGCTCTTTAACAACGTTCATGCCCAAAAGCATAGCTATAACTCCGACTACGCCGCACAACGCCGCCGAAATAATAAACTGCGTGCCCTGATTTTTTATAAATACTGCAATAACAAGAACTATTACGAGCGGAGCCGAGTTGCCGACAGCTGAAACGATTCCCCGAAATGAAATAACCGTGTCGCGCTCTTTCATATTCGGAGTCATAACGACAGCCACCATGTTGGTTGAGTTGCCGAAACTGGTCGCTATTGCCCAAAGCACAGCGACGGTAACGAGATAAATCATCAGAATAGTGCCGCTGAGTATTTTCGGAGTCCAGAAGCTCAGAACAAGAAGAATGCCGCAAGGCACCGCCGCAGCAAGGGCAAGCGGTCTGAATTTTCCCCGCTTGCCGACTTTCCTGCCATCAATATACATTGCAATAAAAAAGTTGAGCACAAACGGAATAACGCTGATTAAAACGTTATAAAGCGAGAGCTTTGTTGACGGCACCTTGAGAACGTCTACAAGATAAGCGTTTCTGTAATTGCCGAGCATACCCGTCATATTGGTATAGAAAAACACCGCAACCAGATACAGCACGAACTCGCTTTTTCTTACATATTTCTGATCCTGCGAAGGATATTGCCGCATAATATTATCCATAAATCTTTTTCCTTTCTTTATCTCGGAATAGTGCAGTTGTAATCCATCTGAGCTTCGTCGCCGATTGAAGAGAGAACAAAATCATCAAGATCCGACAATACTGAATTGCCGTCACTTTTCTTTTCGATAATATGGGTTACGGGATGAAGCCGTTTTAAAAGCTTTGACACAGCGTCGTACATCGGCGTGCCTTTAACGTACGGCTCATCGCCAACAAAAACGTTCCTCACAATTTCCAGCGCAGCATCCTTAACGAGAATATTTTCTATACTCCTGTCAACCTTAAAGCATAATAATCTGCCGAGCCCATTTAACGTGAGCTTCTGAAGAATCTTTCCCGCAATGGTAACGGGAATCTTCAGCTTTTTATTTTTTTCAGGACCGCCGAATAATCTTGTAAAAAAAGCAAAGTCATTTGCCATAGCGTCGAGAATATCCGTTATCATACGGTCAAAACGCCATCTGAAATATTCCTGAGCAGTTCTGCAGCCTTTATCCCAGTCAAAGTCCTCAATAGTGAATGATTTTACATATACATTCTTATCGTCAATCGTGACCTTGCGGTATGCGCACGGACAGCCGACCAGGCTGCCTGTCTGAATATCGGTTACGGTATTCCCCTGCGGCGACGTGTGCTGCGTCAGGGACTGAGCGTGCATATGCCCCGTAAAAATAAGCGACAGCCCCGCATCCGCAAACTCATCAGCCCGCTTTTCCCAATCCGTAAGCTTTGCATCACCCAGCAGATTTGCAAACGGCGAAAACGGAAGCAGAGGGTAATGAGTCATTGCAAAAATATAATCTCCTGCGTCATGAGCTTTCTTTATTTCTTCAAGCGCCCACTCCATCTGATCATCCCAAAGTCCTTTGAAGTCTTTGCAGTCTCCGTCGCAGTTGAGAGCAAGAAGGCGGAATCCGGGCTGAAGCCGAGCCACATAAGACATACTCTCTTTATGCTCGCTGATTGCGCCGTCAAAACCGAATTCACGGTAAAAATCACGCAGTTCCTCACGAGGCATACCTTTGACGGGTATCTCATTTTCACCGTCAAATTCAACGGGGTTTTCAGAATAATCGTGCCTGGCTGTTATAAGAAAAATGCGTTTGCCGTTTTCACGAAGCTTATATAATTTTTCACGCAGTCCGACGTGGCTTTGATATTCGCCTCGGTAAACAAGGTCGCCGGGGATTAGAATAATTTCTGTTTCTTTATCGTCGGCAAGCCGGCTGAATCCCGCATCGATAATCGCTCCCGTTTCGGCAATACATTTCTGATCGGTACGGCTTCGGCGCTCGTACGCAGAGCCGCTTGCTTTAAAAGACGTATCAAAATAATGAAGATCTGTTACAAGAAAAAAACGCAGCGGCTTCATAAAATCGCTCCTGTCGGGATTAAGAAAATCAGCCATATCATAATCCGTAATATCATTCATTTCACAATTCTTTCGTGATATATTTATATTATCATAGAAGAATACACTTTGCAATAATTTTCATTTAAGAATATTTCTTTGCAAAATATAACAGAGATGAAGATTGATAAAATCAATCGGATTACCGCAAAATATACCTGCATTTTACCACCGGATACGCAGCAGGGAATATAAAAGAAATTAATGAACATAAATTCCGTTCAAAAACGCTGTAAGTTTCCAAGTTGGTTTACTTGATTTTCTCAAACAACACTTTAACGAATCAGGGTGCAGCTCAAAAACCCGAACTGCACCCTGATATTATTTTTGTTTTTGCTGCCGTCATTTATCCTGAGCCTTTAATAAGTTTCTCAATGGTATAACAAACAAGCATAAGAATCACAAAACCGTGATAATCACTGCTTCAAAATGCAATAAATTTAATCACCCTTTATTAAACGTTATATAAAGTATCGAGCCGCTTTCGATTTTTTCGGGAAGCGGTATTTCGATCCACTCGCAGTTTTCGTTTACCGTCATACATTTTTCAACGGTATAGTCGCCAGCGTCGATTTTAAGCTTCCTGTCTTTTTTATCAGAAACATTCGCTATAAGAAGCGCCTGCCCGTCGTCGCCCGACGCTGCAAGAGCATAAAGATCTTCCCGAAGCCGCAGATTCTTTATCTTCGCCTGACCGCCGAGCTTATATAACTGACCGAATGCCCAAAAGCCGTAATAAGCAGACGAAGGCTGACGTCCTTTGACAAACAGTCCTGCCCACATCTGTCCGTCGTCATCTCCGTCATAGTAATGCGCCATATCAATTCCTTCGTTCTGGAACATTATGAGCATTGACGTTTGATTCGCTCCGTAGCGGCGGTCGATTTTATCGTTTTCCATTGGATTATAATTCCACTCGTCAACAATTATCTCAGCGTCGCCGTAGCCAGCTTTTGCTAGACTTTCTCTTACGTATTCAACATATCGGGCGTTCTTTTCGGTGGTAGTGTAGCTGTGCCAGGAAAAGAAATCCATCGGAGAATCATGCTCTTCAATATATTTAAGGAAATTCTCAAAACAAGTAACAAAATATTTGTTTCTTGGGGTTGCACCTGTATTGAGCGCATTTGTTTTTGTCAGAGCGTAAAATCCGCATGAGCCGTAACCGCCGATTTTAAGAGATGGGAATCTTTGCTTGAGATACTTTGCGGCAGTATCGTAAAGACGGAAAAATTCTTCATCCGTGCCGAGCCAGAAATGGTTATCTGAAAGATCATCGCTGTTTTCAGGCTCGTTCCAGATTTCCCAGTATTTAATGTTGTAGTCAAATCCGTCTGCCCAGCCTTCGTTGTAATGCATTATGATATGCTCGCATATCTGCGCCCACTTGTCATAATCATTCGGCGGCAGAAGAAATTCACGCTCTCTTACAGGATGGCTGTAGCTTACACCCAGTCGGAAAAACGGCTCCATTCCGGTATCAATAATCGATTCAATAACCTTGTCGCATTCCGAAAAGCTGTATGCGCTTTCGTCATCAGCGTCCTTTGAAAAATCGGGGAAAATATTGTGAATATCCGTAGCGCGTATATCGTGCGTTCTGCACGAGGTCATATTCGCTTCGGTAAACAGACGGTTGACTTCGCTTCCTGTTTCATATTCCGGCATTCTGCCGATGTTGTGAACAGGTCTGATTTCATCAACAACGTTGTCAAAATCAACTCTTATAACGTTCGGGGTAAAAATCAACTGCGCTAAAGAACCGATAAACATAAATATTGCCGAAAAAAAGCTGACTGTTTTCTGCCGCATAATCATTCTCCTTTTCTGAATCTGTAAATGGCACAGCATTTGTATTTTATGACGTTATATTATCCATAACGCATTTATCGTTTTCATTTTAGCAATAATACCGCTTATTGTCAATAATCAATTATACGATAATTAAAAAAACACTCTGCAATTATGCAAAGTGCCGTAACAAAATATACCGAATTTTAAACTGCGAAATATGTTAATCGTTTGATCGTTTCAGTTTTCTTTGCCGAAACATTGATTGTATTTTCATTTCTGGATTTTGCCGTAAAAAGAAATTTTTCCGCCGTCTCCGACAACTGCAAGAACTCCGTTTTCAATGCCGGTAACATAAATCTTTTTATGTCCGCAGATTTTCATGATCATAGCAAACTTTTGCCTCAGATCAACGTCTCTCGTGTTGGTAACAACGCACGAATCCGGGCGAAGTGTTTCGATAAATTCTTCGGAAGTCGCACCGTTAAAGCCGTGATGTCCGAGCTTCAGCAGATTAACCTTGCCTATTTCGGGAGCTAAACGAGTTTCGTCACCGTTGGTGTTTTCAATATCTCCTGCAAGAAAAATCCTTGTACCGTTCTTTTCAAGCAGAACGCCGAGCGACTGATCGTTCTCGCCGACTTTTTCCGTAGTTTTCGGATCGTTGGTATTAAAGAGCGTAACCGTAAAATTGCCAAAGGTAAAAGGCTTGCCGTTCAGTTTTGAAACAATCGGTACGTTCCTTGCTTTGAGCGCAGCAACCATCTGGTCATAGACCTCCTGGTTGTCCCGGTCGGCGATTTCGCTTTCTTTAATCTTGCTGCTGTCGTAAACTTTAAGATAGGCGCGATCAACCGTTACGTCAGGATCAAGAATTACAGTATCAAATCCGCCTATATGATCAGAATGCGCATGCGTACCGATTACAAAATCGTGATGCACCTTACCGTTTTCGTCCGCCGCATGAGCTTTAAGGTACGCAAGTACCTCTTTTTCATATCCGCTAAAGGCAAGAGCATCAAAACCGCGCGGATTATCTGAATCCTCACCCGCATCGACCATGGCAAAGTGACCGTCGCTTTCTAGAAGGATAGCGTCGCCGATACCGACTCTTAAAAAATGGATTTTATCCGGAGCATCCGGAGCTCGTGAAGCGCGAGACAACGCAGGAAAAATTATGATCACCCAAGCGATAAGCCATGAAAAAGCTTTGAAAAACATTGAAGTCAAACTGCTCATTACAAATACCTCCATGAATATGAATTTAGTTTTTCTTACTCATTAAATATATCACAAAATGATTAAAACGTCTATCAAAAAGCAAAAATTATAATTGCGTATTCAATTCAGAATGCTCGCAAGACGCTCTTCGGGTCCTTCGGGCGAAAATTACGAAAGATTGTTTTAATATAAAGGAGTCAAACTCTTTGTTTATAAAAAAGCTTATGCAAAAACACGTTTTACCCGCCAAATAAGACAAAACTTACAGCCTAAATCATTGATTATTTCGGTTTGATTTGCTATAATGGTATTGTAAAAAACCGGCGACTTTTCAGCCGCCGGTCATGGAGGTATGACACATGGAAAAAATACACCTGTTTATCAAAGCTATCGCTGTACTGCTTAGCGTAATCACCGGTTTCTTCGGCGGACTTATCCCGCATAAAGCAAATCGATATTATTCTAATGAAGAGATTGAGCAGTTTACCGCCGTCAGCGAAGCCGCATATCCCGATGGTATGATAATCGCCATCGGCGGTAAGTTTGACACAGACGAAACATTCCGTCCTATTCTTGAAAAAAGCCTTGTCCACGTCGGCAAGGAGCATCCGAATATGCTGTTCGTTCCTACTGCAAGCCATGACGAATACTCTGAAGATGACGCCATTATCAGAAGGTTTGCATCCGCAGGCTGCGCTACCGATGTTCTGCTGGTCAGCAAGGAGTCAGCGCAAGCAGCCGCTGAAAAATTTGCATGGGCAGATATCGTTTACGCCACAGGCGGAAGCCTTAAATTTCTGACCGAAAACTGGTCTGAAAAGGGCGTTTTTGAGGCCGCCGATGCTGCGCTTAAACGAGGCGCTGTCCTGATGGGATTCAGCTCCGGCGCTATGTGCTGGGCGGACAAAGGCTGGGACGACACCGAACCGGACACTTTACGCATTATTCACCACGGTCCGTTTTTTGTAGGAATGGATTCGGGCTTTGCGTACTATGACTGCGCAGGATTGCTGCCTTTCTGCCTTGTACCTCACTATGACAGCATAGGCTGGCGGGCTTATACCTATGAAGCTAAGAAAGCGGATTATCCGTCAGTCTGCATCGAAAACGGTGCGGCGCTGGTATATGAAGGCGGCAGATACAGCGTGCTGTCCGACGCCGCTGCTCCGACCCGTTCGGTATATCTCTTTTACCCCGCGCGAGGGATAAAATTCGTTAATCTTCGCAAGGATGCAACGCTTGCTGCCGTAGTTGACGGCGAGATCCGCACACAGCGAGCGAAAGGCTGACGATTAATTCAGACTAATATCAGCGTAAAAGCATCACCCTATGCTCAAATGGTATTATTTACGCCCTTTGTTCATTATTATAAACATTCTTTACAAAATAAAATTTTTATGTATACTTAAAAATGAGGCTCTATAATAAATGTTGGGGTAAAGATCAAATAGAGCGAAAGAAAAAGAAAGAGCATATTTGACACATCCTGTAAAATGGAAATGCAACAAGCCAT
>CADAMY010000115.1 GCA_902789095.1 Oscillospiraceae bacterium
ACAGTTCATAATTTCATCTCCAAAAAAGTCTATATAACAATTATGGCTTTTTGTCGTTAAAAAACACTTGATAAAAATTTCATAAACTGTTATTATATACTAAATGAGGTTCGGAATATGAATGCGTTTGCGGTCTATGCCTTGTTTGCCGCAGGGATAATACTCCTCATCAGATTCGGCGATATTTTTGTCGATTCTTCATCTTATTTTGCGAGAGCTACGGGGATTCCCGAGTTCGTCGTCGGCGCTACCGTTGTTTCATTCGGAACGACGCTGCCCGAAATGATCGTTTCTTCAATGGCGGCTTATGACGCGCGAAAGCTCGCTCAGGCAGGCATTTATGAAAAAGCGATCGATAAAATCGGGATGTCCGTTGGCAACGGAATAGGCTCGGTTACAGCAAATACGGCGCTGATACTCGCTTTGAGCATGGTGTTTATGCCTGTTAAAATCAGCGATAAAGCATTCAGAAAAAAAGCGTTTATTCTAATTTCGGGCGTAGTTGTCCTGTGGTTCGTTACGGCGTTTACGGGCGAGCTGAGAATATGGGGCTCTGCGGCGCTGACGGTGATATTCGTTGTATTTATGGCTGAAAATATAATCAGCTCAAAAAATGCGAGGGATACAGTTGAAGATATTCCGGAAAAAGACGGCAGAACTTTTGCAGTTAATATTATAAAGCTTATTGCCGGCGCTGTCGGCATAATGACGGGGTCTCATCTGCTCGTTGAATACGGCAGCAGAATAGCTTTCAGCCTCGGTGTTCCCGAGTCCGTCGTGGGAATTACGGCGGTAGCTGTGGGTACGTCGCTGCCCGAGCTTGTGACGACTCTCAACGCAGTTATAAAAAAACAGCCGACGCTTTCCGCCGGCAACATTATCGGAGCGAATATAATCGATACGGCGCTTATTCTGCCTGTTTCATCGTTTATTTATTCGGGCAGTCTGCCTGTTTCGCGCCAGAATATTGCGCTTGATTTTCCGCTTTGTATTCTGGCTACGCTGATCGCCGTAGTTCCGGTAATCATCAATAAAAGATTTTTTCGCATTCAGGGGATATTATTACTTGCTGTATATTCGATTTATATTGCCGCAGTATGCGTGACGTGAGGTTTGTTTAAAATGCTGCAGCAGCGGAGGTTCAATTTATGCACAAAGAAAATATCAGAAAAGCTCTTGTAATCGTTAATCCGAAAGCGGGTCGAATCAGAGTCCGTTCTCAGGTGCTTGATCTCACAAAGCTGAGCTCAAGCGGCGTCGCTCCTACAATGTACGCTACAACGGCAAGAGGCGATGCCGTAAAATACGCAAGAGATATGGCGGAAGATTATGATATGATAATCGTTCGCGGCGGCGACGGCACTTTTAACGAAACAGTCAACGGGCTTATGCAGTCTGGTATAAAAAAGCCCATAGGATATATTCCTTCAGGCACTACGAATGACCTTGCAAAAGCTCTCGGTATTCCTTCAAATACACGTCAGGCTATGGATATGATCATCGGCGGCAACGCTCTGCCTCACGATTTAGGTTATTTCAATAATGAAAGATATTATACATATATCGCCTGCTTCGGAGCCTTTGCCAGCGCTTCTTACAGAACTCCGCAGGAAAAGAAAAATTCCATGGGTCATCTTGCTTATCTTCTTGAGGCTGTGAACTGCATTAAAGAAATCAAGCCGATCCATACAAGAGTAATAATAGACGAAAAAGAAGAATTTGAAGACGATCTGGTTTACGGAGCTGTGAGCAACTCAACGTCTGTCGGCGGCGTAATGAAGCTTGATATGAATATTGTCGATCTGACAGACGGTATTTTTGAGGTCATGCTTGTCAAGAATCCGGGCAACTTCACAAGGTGGAAAAACACTTTATGGGCTGCCAAAACGGTCAATTATTCAAAGAGCGACTGCATTATTTTCAAACAGTGCAAAAAGATAGAGTTCTTTTTTGATAACGAAATTCCGTGGACTACCGACGGCGAATACATCAACGGCGGGAATCACGTTGTTATTGAAGCAAAGCACCACGCAATCAGCATTTACAGATAAATCAATAATTTATTTTTGAGGCTGCCGCATTCAGATGAAGACGGCGTTTATTCGGTCGAAGGCTGTACAAGGGTACTGAGAAGGCGAGCAAACGTCGAAAAAAGAAATAATGATCGGGTAAGGGTGAAGCCCTTCCCCAAAAAAGAATAACAGGGTGCAGATTTTCGGTTTTCTGCATCCTGCTTTTATCTTTATAAATTTTTTCTTTTTGTTCTTCGCTAAATGCGGCAGCCTCTTTTATTTCGGTAAATTTTTCTGCCAGATGTTGGAAAGATAGAAAATCCAGCTTATCGTGCATCCCAAGCCGAATCCGAATAGTCCGTTCATCCAGATTATTGAGCTGCCGAGGAACGCGCTGTATCTGAAAAGGTAGGTTACGAGCACCCTCGTTCCAAGCGCTCCCGACGCCACTATCGCAGGGAATCCGCTGTGACCCGAACCCTGAAAAACACCGAAAAGCGGAACGTAAAGAGAGAGGATCATATTGATTCCGGCTATTGCTTTAAGATGAGAATTGCAGTAAACCGCCGCCTGATCGCTCAGCCCGAAAAGGCTTATGATCCTGCCGGCAAAAATCCAGATAAGAGCGGAAATAACGACCGTGAATAAAAACGACATCATAAGCCCCTGGCGCGCGCCTTGTTTTACCCTGTCGATTTTTCCTGCGCCGACGTTCTGCCCCGTGTAGGTTGCCAGCGTCGTCTGCAGAGCGTTGCAGGGGAGATTGACGTACATTTCCATTCGCTGACCTACCGTGAACGAAGCCGTCATTGACTGACCGAATTCATTTACCGCGCGCTGAATAAATGTAAGACCGAGCGAAACGATGATAAGCTGAAGCGAAATCGGCATACCGACCTTGACTGTTTTGATGATTTTTTTGGAATCCCAGCGGTATTCGTTCAGGCTGAATCTGAAAAAGTTATACTTCTTTCTCATATAAAAATATGCCGCAAAAAACGAGCCTGCCTGAGCAATGTCGGTAGCTATTGCAGCGCCTGCGACTCCCCAATGGAGAACTGCGACAAAAAGAAGATCAAGCACGACGTTCGCCACGGAAGAGATCAGCAGAAAGTACAGCGTAGCTTTGCTGTCGCCGACGGCTCTTAAAATCCCCGAAAAGATGTTGTATCCGAACTGAAAAACAAGACCGGCAGCGTATATCCTGAAATAAACGAGCGTCATATCAAGTATTTCGTCAGGGACTGCAATAAGACGGGAAAACGCAGGTCTTGAAACGGCAATCGCCAGAACAGTGCAGGCAAGACCGGTTGCCAAAAGAAACAGAATGCCCGTTGCCGCATTTCCTCTTACTTCTTTTTCGTTTTTTGCGCCGTAATACTGAGCTACGACAACACCGTTGCCGGAAGAGAGACCAATCGCAACGGCAAGAAACAAAAAGGTAAAGCTTCCTGTTGTTCCGACGGCGGAAAGAGCCGACTCGCTTGAAAAATTGCCGACGATTATAGTGTCTACCGTGTTGTATAATTGTTGTAAAAGGGAGCCGAGCATTACGGGAAGCGCAAACAATGCGATATGCTTCCACGGTGCTCCCTGAGTCATGGATTTACCCTGCATAAAGAATTCACCTGAATAATAAAAATTAACCTTAAAGATTATACCACCGTTTATCAATAATTCAATAATTTTTTTATCAGGAAACGCCGCAGATAAACGTCAATTGTAAACTTTTTGTTAACTCTTTCAAAATACACCGATTTTTCAAAAGATTTTCTTGAAAAAAGTGTGATTTAAGCCTTAGGGTGAGAGGGATTATTTTGACTTTGTGATTGTCTTTATTAAGAGACGCAGATATACCGCCGTAAAAATGAATCTTTAATAAAATACAAAAATCGGCAGACAACCGACAAACGAGTGACAAACGACCGACAAACAAGTGACAAACCTGAAATCCTTATGGTTCAACGGCTTTATTATCGAAAAAAAGCAAGTGAAAACAAGCCGGCAGACAACTAACAGTTAAGCAACAGACAACTAACAGTTAACTAACAGTTAAGCGGCAGACAGACGGCAGACAGACGGCAGACAAGCGGCAGCAGATAAAGAATAAAAAGAAATAAAAGAATTGAAGAATAAAAATAATAATAAAAACAATACAGTAAAATTTACAGGTTTTGCTTATGAAAGTTAAAAAAAGACTGTACCGACCGATGAAGCCGATACAGTCAATGAAATATAAGCTTATGTTTTATTTGAATTCGTATCCTGCAATGTAGCCGTCAGCAAGCTTTTTGGCGTCTGAGTCTGCAAAGCTTCCGTCGGAAGAAGCTGACCAGCCGACTGCAACAACTCCGTTTTCTGAAGGAAAGCTTTTCTGTGTAAACGGTCATGCCTGATTCGTTGAGGAGCATAATGAATCCGTCGTTTCCGCCTGCGATGGGATATGTGTTGAAATCGCTGTCAGCAGATTTTGTTTTGCCGACTATAACGATGCCTTTATCCGTATAAGCTACGCCTGTGATACTGTCAGCCTGCGTACCGCCGACGTTGCGTCCCCAGTAAACTTCGCCGTCTTTTGAGAAGCGGACAACGTATCCGTCTGTGCTGCCGTAGCACATGGAATAGCTGCCGTCCGCACGTTTTTTAATTGACATCTTGCCGCCTGCAATACATCCGCCGTCGGGAGTCGGAGCGAGCGCGTTATATTCGCTTTCGCCTGAGCCTACAAGGTTGCTCGTCCACAGAATCTTGCCTGATTTATCAAGCTTCATGATGATAGTGTTGCTCTGAGTGCCGTAGCCTTTGATGTTTGCAAAGCTGCCGTCTGTTGAGTGTGTTACGCATGAGGCGAAAATATCGCCGTCATCGTTTGTGCAAAGAGCTGTAATGGTATTGCCCTTTGAGCCGTTGAGCGTTTTGCGCCAGTCGACCTTGCCGTTTTTATCAAATTTGATCATATATGCTTTAAAGCGTGCGTCTGAGCCTGTGAAGAATCCTGAAGATGAATCTGCTCTGCCGCCTACTATGAATCCGCCGTCGGTTGTTGCGGTAACACTTGATGCCTCGTCAAAGTTGCTGTTTTCATCGCCGGGGAAAGAATATGACCAGACGTAATTGCCGCCTTTGTCAACCTTGACGATGATAGATGAAAGAAGCTTTGCGTTCATCGGAGCGTCGGTGTCGGTCGCCATTGTGTAGCCAACTGCGACTATTGAGCCGTCTTTAAGCTCGGCAACGTCAGAAAACTGAACGTCGTTGTCGCCGCCTGTTACATAAGTCCATTCCTCATTGCCGGAAGCGTCAAACTTTATTATGTGGGCAAAATTCTTCCAGTCTGAAGAAGCGTTCTGATAAAGTCCCGTGCCTGATGAAGAAATACCCGTTACGATATATCCGCCTTTTTTAGCTGCAACAACTTTTCTGAACTGATCCTGGCCGGTACTGCCGCTGTAAGTCATAAACAGCTTTTTAAGACCTTCGGCGGCTGTTTTGCCGGAATCTTCGAGCTTTACGGTCGTTGTTGTAGTGTAGCGGCTGTCTCTGTTGAGGGTCGAATCCTTGTCTGACGTGTAGTCCGGTACGGCGTTAGTTTCTTTAAGCTCGAGCTTGCCGTCCTTTTCTGTTGCCGTGTAATAAATAATACGGCCTCTGTCGTCGGTTTTGTTGAGAGTATAAAGTACGTTGCCTTCGGCGTCTTTTTTACCTGTTGTGTAGATAGTTTCGCCTTTTTCGTTCTTTTCGCCGGTGCTGTAGATCTTATGACCTTCGGCGTCAATAATACCCTTGTCGTCTATGACTTTGCCGTCTTTATCTGTTACGCCCGTGATTGCAGTTACGTCTTCGCTGCCCTCGTCAATAATAATCTCTTCGGGAGCTGAGTCTTCTGCTTTGGTGTTTTCGGGAGCTTTTTTGCTTGAACAGCCCGCCGTTACAGACGCAACCATTATAAGACTTAAAACTGCGGCTATGATTCTCTTTTTAGTCATAAATGTCACTATCCTTTCTGATTACAGGCGAATGATGCTGACTTCGCTGTTTCGCCTATATAGTTAATATATCATAATATAAAAAATTTTTCAATGAAATTATTGTAAAACATATTAATTTTTATGACGAGTTGTGGTATAATTATCAAAAAACTGAGGCAACACTGCGCAATTCGCGGCGTACGCCTTGCTTGATTATTATTCCGTCATCTTGCACAATTTCTCTTTGAAAGGCGTTAGCCTTCCTGCATCTAAATTGAACAATCTGACGAAAAATTCTACTACGCAATCCGCACACCTGAATTGTGCGGTGTTGCCTTAAAGGTGTTTTTATGAATAAAAAAGAAAAAGCGCTTCTTGCCGTTGAAGCGCTGAAAAAAGAATATCCCGAAGCTGTTTGCTCGCTCACGGCAAAAAACGAGTTTGAACTGCTCGTCGCAACAAGACTTTCAGCCCAATGCACAGATGCGAGGGTGAATATAGTAACTCCCGCTTTGTTTGAAAGGTACAGAACGCTTGAGGACTACGCTTCGGCGGATGTTGAGGATGTAGAAAATTATATACGCTCCTGCGGATTCTTTCACACAAAAGCCAGGGACATTATCGGTATGGCTCAGCAGATTCTTGAAAGATTCGACGGCAGAGTGCCCGATAATATTGAGGACTTGACCTCTCTGCCGGGCGTCGGCAGAAAAACGGCGAACCTTATCTGCGGCGACGTTTACGGCAAACCTGCCGTTGTGGCGGATACGCATCTTATCAGAATAACCAATCTGCTAGGACTTGTGAAAACAAAAGACCCCGCAAAGGTTGAAACCGAGCTTAAAAAAATACTCCCTCCCGAAGAGAGCAACGACTTCTGTCACAGGTGCGTGCTCCACGGAAGGGCTGTGTGCATAGCAAGGCGGCCGAAATGCGAAAACTGCTGTATGGCGGATTTTTGCAGTTCATCTCAGATAAAATGAGTAAAAATTATCGCAACCGCTGCGCCGAAAACCGCAGATACTGCGAGCTTGCCGATAAGGCTCAGGCGCTGAGCTCTGATCTTTGACGGGGGAGGACAGCCGGTATCGCCTGCGATAATGCCTGCCCGCTCACGCAGCGTGCCCTGGCTGACGGAGGAAAATTCCGGCTTAACAAAAAATATGACCCGTTCAAAATATTCGCATTCGGGCCGTGTTATTTCGACGATCTGATGGTTTACTCCCTGAATCATACTATCACCTTTTTATAAAAATAATCACTGATATTTTCGGCAGGGAAAAGTATTTTTATACATAAAAATCAACCTTTTTTCTTCGACTTTTTGCGTCGTTTTACTTCAAAAAATTTTTTGGTGATTTTTACCGTCAAAAGCTGTCAACAAAACTTAAAGCTGTGCAAAACTCTGTGCAAAATGTGTATAACTCTTCAAAAAAGCCTTGAAAATGCGTAATTTTCCTGTCAAAAACTCATTTGTGCATATTTTTGGTTAAATTTTTAACAGCTTTTTTTATCCGTCAGAAAACACAAAAAGGTATAAAAATCGCCCAAAATCGGCATCTGTTTTTGTTAAAGTTTTTTGACAAAAAGACTTGACAAATCATAAAATGATTTTACGGCTTTCGGAAAGGAAAAATTCGTTTATGAATAAAAAATCAATAATCTTTAATAACGTCAGTCCGCTTGACCTGTCGCTGACTCTTGACTGCGGTCAGAGCTTTCGCTGGAGCGAGAATCCCGACGGCTCGTGGCACGGTGTCGTCAGAGGAAAAAGCGTTGACGCTTTGATCGAAAACGGCGATTTGGTTATCAGCGGCGACGTCAATGAAGAAGACCGAATGATGTGGTATGAATACTTTGATCTCGGCAGGGATTATGAATCCGTGTGCAATCGTTTAAAAGCCGACAAATGGCTCAGCGAGGCTGTGACGGCATATCCCGGGATCAGAATTCTCAGGCAGGAGCCGTGGGAAACGCTGTGTTCGTTCATTATTTCGCAGAACAACAATATTCCACGAATAAAAGGCATAATCAGCCGTCTTTGCGCTGAATTCGGCGATGATGCGGGAAACGGAGATTTTTCATTTCCTTCGGCTGAGGTGATAGCCGAAAAAACGGCGGAGGATTTAGCTGTACTTAGGGCAGGATTCAGAGTAAAGTATATACTTGATGCGGCAAGACGGGTCGCGAGCGGAGAGATCGATCTCAAACAGATAAGCTCAATGCCCATAGAGCAGGCGAGAACTCAGCTGATGAAAATAAACGGCGTGGGACCAAAAGTCGCCGAATGCGCTTTGCTTTACGGATTCGGCAGGGTCGAGGCTTTCCCCGTTGACGTGTGGGTAAGAAGGATAATGGACGAGCTTTATCCGGAAGGGCTGCCTGAATGTACTGACGGCGTGCAGGGAATCGCTCAGCAGTATCTTTTCCATTGGCGCAGAAATCTTGATTAATATCCTGCCTTGCAATAGAATATAAAGCGTGGTATAATACATAAACGAAAGGAGCAATGCGCAGTGAAAATAAAAACGGCAATCTGCATTTTACTTGTTAATATTTTCTGTTTTCTTTCGCTTTGCTCGTGTTCGTCATCGGGAAAAAGCTATCCGCTCACGATAGGCGACGTCGATATCAGCGCCGAGGTTTACAATTATTACCTTGCCGAAGTGAAGAACGATTCAGTCAAACACGTTGACGTTGAAGATCAAGAGCAGCGAGCCGCCGAAGAATGCAGGGAATTCGTTGCCTGCAACGAGCTGATATATAAGTACGGCATAACTCTTTCGCCCGAAGAAAAAGTTGCCGCTTCGGAAAAGATAAGAGGAATGTGGCAGTATTATTCTGATTTTTATAGATTCCATAATATCAGTAAGCAGACTCTTACCGATATGATCGAGTATGAAATGCTTGTTGACAATCTGACTTGTTCCGCTGTTCTGACCGGTATGAGCCGTGATGACGCTCTGAAAAGAGCCAACGATTATTTTAACAAAAATTACGTCTGCGTGAGCCTGATTTATTCGCCGTTTACAGATAAAAAAGGCGCCGTCCTCAAAGAAAGCGAGCAGAAAAAGCTTACCGATAAGTTTACGGATATGCGCAATATCGTCCGCAGGGGAAGCACAATGGCGTTTGCGGCTTCAAAATATCCGGATATTGCCGAATATGACGAAACTAAAACGAATATAATAAGCGCTGCTGATTCCGGCTATCCAAAGGGAATGTTTGAAAACGTTATGAAGATGGAAAACGGCGCAGCGCAGGTCTTCAAGTTTAACGATGGGATATATCTTATCAGAAAGCTTGATATAACTGATCCGGAGCAGAATTATTTTGAACGGTATAAAAAAGAGTGTATGCTGGCGCTTTTCAGCACAAATACGTTTGATGCAATAAATACACTTGCACAATCCTATAAAATAGTTTATAATTAATTTGTTATATTAGTTTTGTTGAAAGTGAGGAAGTTTGATGTCGACAAAACAGGTTATACTTCTTGCGATACTTGCATGTTTGGGAATACTGGTTTTATTTTTTCACAGGAAGTTTATAGAAATTTTTCTGAGCATCAAAGATTCAATATCGGATTTTTTTGTGAGCCTCAAATACGGCAATTTCACCGAGCGTGAAGAGTCTATTGTCAACGTTTATATCAACTACCATTATCCGAGGTATTCGCCTTACAGGAGCTACTGCTGGAACTGCAATGAAGAAGTAAACTCGGCGGACAGTCCCCGATGCCCGATATGCGGAATTTATATCTGCATGAACTGCGGCTCGTGCCATCCGAAATGCACGGAAAGGGACAAGAAGATCTACATTTCCGAAAAGGAAGTCCGTGAAATGCTCAGAGGTTCAAAGGGCAAGGCTATCAGGAACAGAATAAAAACCGTCAGCGGCAAAGCCAACGATAAAATCTATTACTGCGCTCCTGTTGAAAATGAATTCGGAGCCGTTACCTTAGAAAATAATAAAAATAAAAGTGAATAAAAACTGATAAAACGGGCATCATATTCCGCAGGAGGAATGTGATGCTTTTTAATAACAGAAAATTAAAAAAGGAATTTGATTCTTTACCTGAAAATATAAAAAGGTCGATTGAATCAGACGGCAAGGAGATAAAGAGCGCAGACGAACTTAAAGAACTCGTCAGAAGAATTCGCGACGCTGAAACAGGTAAATTGAATTAGAAAAAACCGCCCTGAAATCAGAGCGGTTTAATTGTTATATGTTGTTTATCTTATTGCATCGTAAACATCGTCAATACTCTCGCACACGACGTCGGGAACGAGATTGCCGTTTGAAGCGGCGATTTCTTCTCTTGTGGTTTCACCCGTCAGAACGGCGACGGAGGTTATTCCCGCGTTGTTGCCGATGGCGATATCGGTATAAAGTCTGTCGCCTATCATGCACGCCTCTTCGGGAGAAAATCCCGACTTTTCTATTGCCATATATACCATGGTCGGGTCGGGTTTGCCGGCGTAGTGAGGCTTTTTGCCTGTCGCGCATTCGATGCAGGCAGTGATTGCGCCGCAGTCGGGTATGAATCCGTACTGCGAAGGGCAGGCTAGATCGGGATTTGACGCAATATAATCAACGCCTCTGTGAATAAGTATGCACGCTTCCTCAAGCTTTTTAAACGTAAGCTCGGTGTCGTACCCTACTACGAGGAGCTTTATATTATCATCAAGTTCATCCGTTATGTCAAATCCTTCCTTAATAAGCGAATCTTTGAAGGATTTTGTGCCCACAACGTAAGTATGAGTATTTTTGCCGTAATTTTTTTCAATATAATATGCCGTAGCCTGAGCCGACGTGAAAAAATTATCTTCGCTCACTTTAAAGCCCATTCTGCTTAGCCGCTCAATATATGTGTCGACGCTTTTTGACGAGTTGTTGGTCAGGAACATATATTTTCCGCCTTTTTGAGCAACGGTATCGAGAAATTCGAGAGATTTGCCGATAATGTTTTCGCTGATATACAGCGTGCCGTCAAGGTCGAGCAGAAACAGCTTTTTGTTTTTAAGAATATCAACGTTCAATTCACTCACGCTTTCT
>CADAMY010000116.1 GCA_902789095.1 Oscillospiraceae bacterium
GAAATCAATCCTCAGAAACCAAAATATCTTCAGGTGGTGTATGGACTTGGATACAAGATCGAAAAATATTAAATACTCGCCGTGGGTAAAAGCGGCTTGTATAATTCTGAGCGCTGTGATGTTTGCGCTGAGCGCTGTGAGCGCATTAAAAGTGCTGTTGCCGGCAACCTATTTTGGCAGCGAAGGAATCACCGGCGCTGAAACTGTTACTTTTTACTATATGAATACGGTGGTCAGACTGTTTGAAAATAACGCAAACAATCTGGGATATGTTTCAAGCGCTTCTCCCGAAACGATCAAAGATTATTACTCTGAAAACAAGGAAAATATAATAAACTCTGCGCTTGAAGTTTATCTCGGTAAAAAAGAGCAGATTATAGAAGCTGAGCTTGAATATGTTGTCAATAATTACAGGCAGAACTCTGACGATTTTTATTCAACGGACATCGGCAATGAATATGTAGCCGCAATACCTGACACAGACGCCGACAAACAGAAATATCCGGTAGACCCTTACGCTCCGAACAATGTAAAAGCCGCTCAAAAAGTTCTGAACTATGCAAAAGGCGCTGAATTGCTCAAATATGAAACACTTGTAAGAGAAGACGCGTTCGTCGGCGAACCGTTTGTTTTCGAATACACAAGCTATAATAATTCGGTCAAGCAAATATTTATCGAAAGCTATAAATTCAGCGAGGAACAGTCACTCAAAAAAATCACAAACAGTGTTGATGCCAATATTAAAAGTGAATTAAATAACATTGAGACCGATCTTGTAATTGCTGAAAACAACCTTAAAAAGCTAAAAAACATCAGATATTATTCTGATTGTGAATCTGTTTATATCTGCTGTGTTGATGAAGATGAAATAAGCGGCAGCGATGATATTGCGGTTGCAAAACGGATATACGATTCCATCGACACTGGCAGGTATTTTATTTTTGCATCTGTTTTTCTTGTGATTGCAGTATTGCTTGCTGTATGCCTGCTGAATCTTTCAGGGCATAAAAACGGGTACGACGGAATAAAGCTTGCCTTTATTGATAAATTCCCCGTTGATCTGCATTTTGTTATATGCGCAGGCATTGCCGCCGGTTTAGCAATTCTTTCAGCAGAAATAATTGATGAATATATAAACTCATCATTGCCGGAATCGCTTTTGCTTATTATCCCGACAGCTATGGCTGTGAGCTGGCTCGCAGTGCTTGAATTGACTGCAAGCATTGTCCGTCTAAAAAAAGCAGGGCTGAAAATTCATAAGCATTGTCTTGTTTATATGATTACTGTATGGCTGTTCGTAAAAGCCAAAAAGTTTTTATCATTTTTAAAACGAAAACTCAAGACAGCCGACTTGAAATACAGACCGGAGCACGTCGAAAAAAGATTCTTTATTTTATCATGCGGAGCAATAATATTAAACTTGCTTTTCTTTATAAACTGTCCTATTATCCAAGAACTTAATTTATTTATTGTCGGTACTTTGTTTTTGATAATAGTTGATGTTGGGCTTGTTGTTTTTTCATGGAAATATTTTAAAAATCTTGACAAAATAATCACTTCGGGCAAAGACGGCGGAAGCGCAGATTTCGGCAGCGAAAAAGTGCCTGAATCGCTGAACGCTCTGAACGACATCATTCGTGTAAACAACAGCCGTGTTAAATCAGCAGTTGAAGCGGCTGTAAAAAACGAAAGAACAAAAGCGGAGCTGATCACAAACGTATCGCACGATCTCAAAACTCCGCTGACGTCGATCGTAACCTTCGTTGAACTTCTCAAGGCAAGAAATATTGAAGATGAGCAGGCAAAAGAGTATCTTGAAATACTTGGCGAAAAATCAAACAATTTGAAGCACCTTATAGAAAACCTTGTTGAAGCGTCAAAAGTATCGTCAGGCAACGTAAAACTTAACCGGACGATGCTCAATCTTAAAGAAATGGCGCTGCAGGCCATAGTAGAGTTCCAGTCGGAATTTGAACAGCGCAAGCTTGATCTGCGATTTAACGAAAACTGCGAAGACGTAAAAGTATTTGCAGACGGTCAGCAGACGTACAGAATACTTGAAAACCTTTTGTCAAACGCAAAAAAATATTCGGCGGAAGGCACAAGGGTTTATACGTCTATACGAAAAGAAAATGACTGCGGTGTTTTTGAGATTAAAAACATTTCGAGTGAACCGCTTGATATTTCTGCACAGGAGCTGACCGAACGCTTTGTAAGAGGCGACGCTTCAAGAGGAAAAGAAGAAGGCAACGGACTCGGTCTTTCAATCGCAAAAGACCTGTGCGAAATGCAGAACGGCAGACTCATTCTCACCATAGACGGCGATCTGTTCAAAGCGGAAGTGTATTTGCCGCTCAGGGAAAATGAAACAGAATAAAAATACAAAAGAGGGCATTGGGAGAATCTTCGTAAAGAAGGTTCTCCCAATTTAATTAATCCTTGCGGATTAGTGAAAAGTTCTTTCCGAACGTGAAATTGCTTCGCAGTGAAATACGCCTGCGGCGTGTTAAGGATTTATTTAATTTCATATCGGGCAAAGCGAAATATTTCATTCATTACAGACCGATTCTATTTCAATCTGTTTTTTTATTTTCAGGATATGACTTTACAAATCCCATGTTTGCTTCAGTCTGTGAAATATTCTTGCTCTCTTTTATTTTATGCCATATTTCATTATTAGAATTAAGTTGGTGTTCAATAGTGCTATAATAAATTTATATATAGACTAAAGGAGGTTTTTATATGCACTCCTGTTTCAGAATAGCAGTTGCGGGCATAGGATACGTAGGTCTTTCCGTAGCTGTTTTATTGTCACAGCACAACGAAGTAAAAGTTGTTGACATCGTAGAAGAAAAAGTTAAAATGGTAAACAGCGGCGTTTCCCCTATTGAAGATAAAGAAATCGAGGACTATCTTAAAAATAAACCGCTTAATCTCATCGCAACTACTGACTCAGAAAGCGCTTATAAAGACGCGGACTACATCGTTATCGCTGTTCCTACCGATTACGATTACGACAAAAATTTTTTCAACACGTCTGCTGTTGAGTCGGTTATCAGCGAAGCGCTGAAAATCAACCCCGATGCCGTAATAGTTATCAAATCAACGATACCTGTCGGCTATACGGAAAAAGTCAGCAAGGATTTTGAAACAGACAGAATCGTTTTCAGTCCCGAATTTTTGAGAGAGAGCAAAGCGCTCTATGATAATCTTTTTCCTTCAAGAATTATCATCGGCGCCGACCCGGGCAATCCTGAAATTGTCAGCGCTTGTGAAACGTTTGCCGATTTACTGGCTGAAGGCGCAATCAAAGAGGACATCGAAAAGATTATTATGAGCCCGACCGAAGCTGAAGCGGTGAAATTATTTTCAAACACCTATCTTGCGCTTAGGATCTCGTTTTTCAATGAGCTCGACACTTACGCTGAAATAAAAGGACTCGATCCTTCAAAAATAATAAAAGGCGTTTGCCTTGATCCGAGAATCGGCGATTTTTACAACAATCCGAGCTTCGGCTACGGCGGATACTGCCTCCCCAAAGATACAAAACAGCTTCTTGCAAATTATCGTGACGTGCCGCAGAATATTATAAAGGCGATCGTCAAATCAAACAGAACACGCAAGGACTATATTGCCGATCGTGTCATAGAAAAATCAGGTAAAGATACTGCCGTTATCGGCATTTACAGGCTTACGATGAAAAGCAACTCCGACAATTTCCGTCACAGCAGCGTTCAGGGAGTTATGCGCAGAGTTGTTGAAAAAGGCTCAAAAGCAATTATATTTGAGCCGACTCTTGAAGACGGGACAAGTTTTTACGGCAACACGGTTGTAAACGATCTTGAAAAATTTAAGGAAATGAGCGACATAATAATCGCCAACAGATATGACAACACTCTTGACGACGTAAAAGATAAAGTCTACACAAGAGATTTATTTAAAAGAGATTGATTGAAAGGGGCAGTTTTATGACAGAGATCAACGTTATTCTCAAAAGCAAAACAATACTCGTTACAGGCGCGGCAGGATTTATCGGCTCTGCGCTGTGCAGAAATCTGCTTGAAGAATCCGGAGCCGAAAAAATTGTCGGAATCGATAATCTAAACGACTATTATTCCGTTGAACTAAAAAAAAGCAGACTTAATCAGCTTTCTGAATATGAGAATTTTATTTTTGAAAAAGGCGATATCTCAGACAAAGCTTTTATGACTTCGGTTTTCGGGAAATTCAAACCTCAGATCGTCGTTAATCTTGCCGCTCAGGCAGGTGTGAGATATTCGATAGAAAACCCTGACGTTTATATCGAATCAAACCTTATCGGATTCTATAATATTCTCGAATGCTGCAGAAATTTCCCTGTTGAACATCTGGTTTACGCAAGCTCGTCGAGCGTTTACGGCGGCAACAAAAAAATTCCGTATTCCGTTGACGACAAGGCGGACAGCCCCGTTTCTCTTTACGCCGCTACTAAAAAAAGCAACGAGCTTCTCGCTCACGCTTATTCAAAGCTTTATGACATTCCCGCAACCGGTCTTCGTTTCTTTACAGTTTACGGCCCCGCAGGCAGACCTGACATGGCGTACTTCGGATTTACCGATAAACTTATAAAAGGTGAAACGATACGCATTTTCAACTACGGAAACTGCAAGCGTGATTTCACTTATATTGACGATATTATCACAGGCGTTGTTAACGTAATGAAACATTCGCCTGACAGAAACGAAAACGGCGCCAGATTCAAAGTTTACAACATCGGCAACAGCAGTCCCGAAAATCTTTTGGACTTTGTCGATATTCTTCAGCAGGAGCTTGTTGCGGCAGGCGTGCTGCCTGAAAACTATGACTTTGAAAGCCATAAGGAATTAGTTCCCATGCAGCCCGGAGACGTAGAAACGACTTACGCCGACGTCAGCGAACTTGAAAAAGATTTCGGATTCAGACCGTCAACTCCGCTCAGAGTCGGACTGCGCAGATTTGCCGAGTGGTACAAGAGTTTTTACGGCGGCAATAACGGCTGATAAAAATTATTAAGTATGTTTGTCCGCAACAGTATTTTAAAAAGGAGGAATAAGCGCAATGATTAAAAGTTCAGCCGCCGACGGAAGAATCGCCGTGCGTGAATCAAATATTGAGCTGCTCAGAATCATCATAATGATATGTGTTGTTGCAAATCATTTTGTGTCTCACAGCGGATTGACTGTTGCCGACAGCAGCATTAACGCAAATTTTCTGTGGATACAGCTTTTAAAACTTTGCGGAAAAATCAGCGTAGATATTTTTGTGCTTATTTCCGGCTATTTTTCAATTACGTCTCAGAAAAAAGTTACAGCCAAAGCCGCGAGAATGTGGCTTCAGCTTTTTACATATTCGGCAGGAATTTTTGCCGTATTCTGTCTGGCAGGTCTTCAGCCTTTCAGCATTAAGGAAATGATCAGACATATTATGCCCGTCACGTTTGCTAACTGGTGGTTTGCAAGCACGTTTTTTGTAATGCTTCTTTTTTCGCCGTATATAAATAAGCTTCTTCTCGCTCTTGGCAGAAACGCTCACAAAGGTCTTATTGCGCTTATGGGAATCTGCTGGAGTGTGATTCCGACTTTTACCGCTCAGGACTTTGAAGGAAATGCGCTTATCTGGTTTGTATTTCTTTACTCCTGCGGCGCATATCTCAGGCTTTATAATCCGTTCGAAAGAATCAAGAAATCGACCTGCTTCATTTCCGCCGCTCTGCTGATTCTGCTGACGCTCGCATCTTCGTTAATTATTAATTTTGCCGGCGCAAAATATCCCGCTTTGAAAGCGCATCAGTTTTACTTCTTCGGCATGCAGAGGATAAATGTTCTTGTTATTGACATTCTGCTGCTTGAAGGATTTACTAAAATAAAAATAGGCAGAAGCCGAATAATCAATCTCATTGCTTCCGCAACTTTCGGCGTTTATCTTATTCACGATGAAAAATTTATGCGCTCGTTTTTATGGGATCATTTATTCAAAGTCAATGAATATTCCGAAAGCAAAATGCTTATCCCTTATTCAATAGCGGTGATACTGCTCGTGTTTATTTCGTGCATAGTTATTGAACTTATAAGAGCAAACACTCTTGAAAAATTATATATGAAACCCGTCAAACGTGCCGTTGAAAAATTTGAAAAAGCAGCACAGAAATTTATAAATACAAACAGTTATTCTAAAAGAAAAAATGAACGTTGACACGACATCAGAACAGAAAAAACTTTTGCGTAAAAAATATTCGGAAATCCGCAAAGCGATCCCCGGTAAAAAAGAAAAATGCGAAGCAATATTCAGCGCTCTTATCAGCACCTCTGAATACAAAAACGCCGGATGTATTGCGCTTTATAAAAGCTTCGGCAGCGAAGCAGACACTTCTCATATAGCTGTGCACGCACTCTCCTGCGGCAAAACGATTGCATACCCTCGTGTTTGCGGCAACGATATGAAGTTTTACCGCTACTATAAAAATATGCCGTTTGAGAAAAGCCGCTTCGGAGTTCAGGAACCGTTTGATGAAACTGAAAACATTATTTTTCCTGAAAAAATCGACCTTGTAATAGTGCCGGGATTATGCTTCGATAAATCAAAAAACAGACTCGGCTACGGCGGCGGATTTTACGACCGTTTTTTAATCAAAACAAGCGCAGTTAAAATTGCAATATGCTTTGATGAGCAGATAATTGAAAACGGCAGTCTGCCCGTGAACAAGTATGACATTAAAACTGACGTGATTATTACGGATAAAAGAACTATCAGATAAGGTGTTTTTATGGCAGAATTCAAAACAAACGTTATGCGTACTCTTGACAAGAAAAAAATCGAGTACATTCCTCATCAGTATCCCGTAACTGACGGCACGCCGATAGACGGTGTGTCCGTTGCTTCTTATATAAATAAAGATGCCTCCTGCGTATACAAAACTCTTGTATGTCAGGGAGCATCAAAAAAATATTATGTATTTGTAATTCCTGTTGCGGATCAGCTCGATCTTAAAAAATGCGCCAAAGCCGCAGGAGAGAAAAGCGTTGAAATGATAAAGCAGAAAGACCTGCTTCCTCTGACCGGCTACGTTCACGGAGGGTGCAGTCCCATCGGTATGAAAAAACCTTTCAAAACGTTTTTTCAGCAGGATGTTGAGTCGCTTGAAACCGTCACTCTCAGCGCAGGCAAAATAGGTTATCAGATCGAGATAAAGCCCAAAACTCTGCTAAACTTTATCGGAGCCGAGACTGCCGAGCTTACCTGCTGAAGACTTTTCGGTGTTGACGATGGCAATGCCCGAAGCCACAAGCACGACGGATATAAGATGCGCCGCAGTAAAAATATTTTCGTGCAGAAA
>CADAMY010000117.1 GCA_902789095.1 Oscillospiraceae bacterium
GGATTAAAACATTTTCTTTTAAACGGAGACGGTTGATTTGACCGATTTATTGAAAACCATAAAGGCTGTTCTGTGGCCTGAAAGGTGCATTTTCTGCGGCAGTCCTGTTTTCAGCTCTGATAAAAACACCTGTGAGTGCTGCAAAAATTCGCTCCCTTTTATAAACGGAAAAGTCTGCGCCGCCTGCGGCTGTGAAAAGCAGTTCTGCGGATGCCGCAGCAGCATAATGTATTATGACAGGTTTACGGCTCCGTTTTATTATGAAAACCAGGTCCGTCAAAGCATACATAGTTTTAAATTTCACGGCCGCAAAAAGAATGCCGCTTTTTATGCGTCTTATATGGCGGACTGCGTTAAAGAAAAATATGACGGTGAAAAATTTGATTTTATCACCGCTGTTCCCATGTATTTTGCGGACAGAAAAGCAAGGGGATACAACCAGTCCGACGAGTTAGCCGAAGCATTGAGTAAAAAACTCGGCATTGAATTCAGGTCTGTTATCAGAAAGATTTATCATACCGATAAACAGTCCGGCAAGCAGATGATAGACAGAACGGGAAACGTTTTCGGCGTTTTTGACGTTGACAACGATCTTGAAGGCAAAAGCGTTCTGCTCGTTGACGATATCAGGACAACCGGCTCAACGCTTAGCGAATGCGGCAAAATGCTTTATCTTGCGGGAGCTAAAAGAGTCTGCTGTGTCAGCATTGCGGCGGCAAAATTTAAAAAGAAAAACAAATGAGGTGATTTTTTGATAGGTACAAATATCTGCTTTGACCCGGGTACGGCCAACCTTAATATTTGGGTAAAAGGCAAAGGCGTAGTTGTATCTGAGCCTGATATTGCGGCTTATGACGTTCAGAACGGCAAAATTTCCGCTATCGGTAAAAAAGCGTACAGTATGCTCGGCAAAAATCACGATTGGATAGATATAGTTCAGCCGGTCAAAAACGGCAGCGTGCATGATTTTCAGACAATGCAGAATCTGCTCGGGTATCATATTCAGAAAATCTGCGGCAGTAAAATATTAAAGCCTAATATCCTTGTCAATGTTCCGGCTCAGGCAACCGTTGTTGACAAACGCAACATTCTCGATCTTGCAACAGGCGCGGGAGCTTCAAAAATCTGTATTGCTGAATCTCCTCTTGCGGCGGCTATCGGCGCAGGTGTTGATACTGAAAGCTACGAGGGCATTATGGTAGTCGACATCGGTGCGGGAACAACCGATATTGCGATTATTTCAAGGGGAACCGTCTGCGCTTCAAAATGTGTTAAATCAGGCGGCGACGATGTTGACGAAAGTATATTGAACTTTCTCAGAAGAGAAAGAGAAACCGTAACAGGAAAATCAACCGCTGAAAGAATAAAGAAACAGATTGGCACTCTGCTCCCGGACGGAACTGAAATTGCCGTTCCTGTTTACGGAAAAGATGCGGTAACGGGGAATATAAAAGCTTCGGAAATCACGTCGTCGGAAATCCGTCTTTGCGCCGAAGGGATTTTTAAGAATATCTCGGAAGAAATAAGGATGCTTCTTGAATCAGCTCAGCCTGAAATATCCTGCGACGTTTTTAAAAACGGAATCATATTCACAGGAGGCGGCTCAAATATTCCGGGGCTTACCGAATTTTTTGAAAAAAGACTTAATATCAGCGCTGTGCGCGCTGAAAACGCTCAGTCCTGCACTATAAACGGGATGGCGATTCTCAGCGAAAAGCCGGAGATACTGGAACGCAACTGTTACGTTTATAAAACGAGGCAGGAACTCGGATACGACGAGTAATCTGATACGGGAGGAAATATGGGTAAATTCAGCGGATGTCTTCTGGCATCGGACTATGACGGAACGCTTGCAGATTCTCACGGCAGGATTCCTTATGAAGTGCGTGAAGCGATAAAATATTTCACAGGCGAGGGCGGACTTTTTACAGTCTGCACAGGCAGAACAAAACAGGGCTTTCACGCTTATGATCCTGAGCTGATAAACGCTCCGGTGCTTCTTGCCAACGCTGCTATGGGATATGACTTTAAAAGCGAGATCACGAAATATGTAACAGGCGTTGAAAAAGAAGATATCCCCGTTGTGGAATATATCAGGGATAATTATCCCGGGCTTGGTATTGAGATTTATTCATACGATTTCAGAAGCTGTGTAATAAATCCCGTCAGGCGGAATATCGAGCATTTTGAATGGCAGTCGATAGATTATGAAATTGTAAAAGATGTGCCGCAGGATATGTTTCCGGCGGTTAAAATAATGATTCACGTCGGTGAAGAAAGGTGTATGGATTTTCAGAATTTTCTGAGCGGAATAAACCTCGGAGGAATCAAATTCATACCGCAGTACGGCGAATTTCTGGAGCTGATTTCTTTAAAAACCGATAAGGGCAAAGGGCTCCTGCGTCTTGCGGATATTTACGGAATCGATCACGGCAGGGTGTTTGCTGTGGGCGACGGAGCGAACGATGTAACTATGCTCAGCTCTGCGGCGGTGGGCTTTGTTCCCGAAAACGGCGACGCTTATGCAAAGTCTGCAGGGGACGTGATAGTCAGCAGCAATGACGATTTTGCCGTTGCCGATGCAATAGCGAGGATAGAAAAAATTATTTAATATACATATATTTATTTATAACGGGTAATTGCATGATGCAGTTGCCCGGTTTTTATTGTTGTTTGACTGTCCCGGTGAGCGTTTACGGAAAGTTTTTGAATTTTTAAAACAAAATAAACAAATATGTTGATGAATAAAATAATTATTGACATCTGTGTAATTTTTTGGTATCATAATAATGAGCATATTCGGATATTTTGTCCGTTATATGGTCTGAATATAAATCATTGTTTAAAATATAATGTAACTGCATTAAAGCGCATTATATCGTGTGCTTTTATATAAATCAACAATTCTTTTCAGTCTGTACCGGATGTGAGGTCAGGCGCGGAATGTACGGGGCAGGAAGGGATTGAGCTTGTAATTTTTAAGGAGGTAATTATTTTGCAAAAAACTATTAAAAGAATTTTAAGCATTTTCCTTACAATAGTAATGGTTTTAACGACATTTTTAATCTTTGACCCGAGTTCGTTGAAGATCGAGTCAGAGGCGGCTGTGTCAACAGAAGCAGGGACAGTCCCTAACGTGTATTTTTATGTTCCGGAGGCCATATATACAAAACCGAATGGGACTACAAGTGCGGCTACTCATTATGGTGCAGTATATGTTGACGGAACGATTAATTCATCAAACGCAATTTCATTAAATACCGGCGAGCAGAAATATGGTAATATATATTTCTACTATGAAAATGCAAGCAGCGTTAAAATCTCATATAGTGTTATTGCGTCTAACACTACTTCGTCAAATCATAAGATAACGTACGCATCTTCTTCATCCGCAACAAGCGGTACAGCACTATATTCAACCGGGTATTCTTCTACTGCTGCAATTTCCTCAAGCACAAACAAGGTTCAGCAATATATAATTAACAGTCAGTTTTATCTTAGCGGAACAGAGACAGGCGCATATCTTAAATGGACAGCTTCATTTGTCGATAAGTCAGACAATTCAACAAAAACTGCAACTGCCTATACATATATTTATAAAACATTCTTCCTTCCTACGGTTACCGGTATAGGCATAGAAAATGACTCAGGCTGGGGTTCGGGAAACCGAGCTTACTGTAAAACAATGGCTTGGATTTCAGGTATTCATAATATTGCGGGTTCGTGGGGCGGATACTACTCAAAAACTACAAATACTAACTATATGATACCGTATAGTTATGCTAATCAGATGGGATACGGTACAAATATAACATCTGCTTCAAGTATTAAAGTAGGCGATATATATTTATACCCTTTCAGTTCAACGACCGGTCAGTATTTTGGTTATAACAGTACCGGCGGAGCTCCGGGTGACTTTATGGAAGGTACACGCGGCAACACATCATATTACAGTACTGCTACCAAAAACGCAACACTTAATCAATTTTCAAATGGTAAAGACTATATTGTCGCTTGGGCACTTGCTCCTGATGCGTCAATAACCATTGATACATCAAGATATAGCAACTTTAATCAGATACCCGGTTTTTCGTGCGGATTGATGAATGTTAAAGAACGTTCAGCAGACGATGGTTCAACTTGGTATGTAGCCGATAATACAGGGAAGACAGTTTATGGTTCGTCGTCTTCTTCCACAGGTGATTCGTGCAATAACTATCAGTCTCATACTTCACCTACATCGAATGAAATGTATCATGAAAACGCAGTGGTAAAAGCATTTGCCGGTTGGTATGGTAATCGAGAGAGTAATTATAGTACTGACCGTAATGGCGAAGGTGTAAGATATAATGGCAAAGGTGATATTGCTATTGATAGAAATGCAGCCTCTAAAACTTATTGCGTTAAAGCTTGCTTTTCTCAGGCTAACGACGGTGAGTATATCACAGAAGGTCATTTCCTTCAGATTCAGGCGACGCAATTTAACAAAGGTTCTCTGAGAACTGCTGTTCAGAACGCTATACAGGCAAGCGGAAAAATCAATCCTTCTGACATTACGTCTGCTTATACAACTTTACTTGAAAATGCAGGTAAGGTTCTTACAAAAGTAGACGGAACTGTAAGTTCAAGCTATGATACTCAGGCGGAAATCAATTCGCTCGCTGAAAGTTTGACTAACTCAACAAATGCTCTTGCGAATAAGACATATACCGCAACTCAGCATCATGTTTTTGTAAGAGTGGATTCACCGAACTATACGATTGTTGCAAACAGCGGCAGAGACGGTATAGCCGATGATACGAAAACATATACACCCGGAGCAAAAGTAACATTTACGGCAAACTCAATTCCGGGATATACATGCGTCGGATATAAAAAGAATGGTACTGACAGTGGCAGCATTGCGATTTCAGATGTAACAAGCGGTACAAGCGTTTCCGAAAGCAATGTTACAAGCAATCTGGTATATACTTTCTATTATAAACCTACGACAGGACCGACTATTACAAGAACTTACGCCGAGCAGGCGGATAATTCTACTTATTATATCTATGCTCAGGTTGAGGGCAACGGAACTACCATATCAAGAGTTCAGTTCCCGACTTGGACAGAAAATAACGGTCAAGATGATATTCAGGCGAACTGGTCAACAAGCTCTGCAGCATCAGGTACGGCAGGCTCCTATTCGGCAAACGGAACGACTTACAACTACAGATATACTGTTAAAGTAGGCGACCATAAAAATGAGTATCTTCAGTATAATACACATATTTATGCATATGATACCCATAATGCACAGGTCAGCAGTTCTGTTCCGAGGTATTCATGGCAGTTCTATATCGACCTTAACGGTACTCTTGACGGAACTTACGGCGGATATATCAGCAACTACGGTACTGCCGACGTAAAAATCAACGGCAGTTTAGTAAGCAATGATGTTACCGATTTCTATTCAAAATATAATTACGGATCAACTTATGAAGTTACGGACATAAAAGCATTACCGGGTCGTCATTATATCGGTATTGATACTTCTCATGGCGTATCTTCGCTTACAGGGACCCTCGGGGCGGCGAATATTTCTATTGCGCTGAAGTTTGCATCAAATGCTTACACAATTAAATTCAACGGTAATAACAACACCGGCGGCAGTATGAGCAATCAGGCTGTAACATACGGCAACGGCACAAAACTCACCGCAAACGCCTTTACAAGAACAGGTTATACCTTCGGGGGATGGACAGTCGGCAGCACGTCAGGTGCAACAGTAGCAAACCAGGCTAATACCGATACTGTATATTCGACCCTCGGCAGTCCGGCAAACGGCGGCACAGTAAACCTTTATGCAAAATGGACAGGAATCCAGTACACGGTAACACTTAACCAGCAGAGCGGTTCCGGCGGCACAACGAGCGTAACGGCAACATACGGCAGCGCAATGCCGAGCGCAACAATGCCGACGAGAACAGGATATAACTTCGGCGGTTACTACACTTCAACAAACGGCGGCGGAACCCAGTATTATACTGCGGCAGGCGCCAGCGCAAGAAACTGGGATAAGACTGCGGCAACAACCCTTTATGCGAAGTGGACAGGAAAAACATATACAGTAACGCTTAACGACAACGGCGGCTCAGGCGGCAGCGGCAGCGTAACGGCGACGTACGGCAGCGCAATGCCGACAGCGGCAAAACCGTCAAGAACAGGCTACGCATTTGCAGGTTACTACGATGCGGCATCAGGCGGCACACAGTACTACAACAGCACGCCAGCAAGCGCAAGGAACTGGGATAAAACATCGAACACCACTCTTTACGCGCATTGGACAGAAAACACCGCAACGCTTACATATAATGCAAACGGTCACGGCACAGCTCCCGCAGCAGTAACAATGAAGTATACAACTGCGACGAATGCGGCAGCTTCATTGGGCACAATCAACGGAACAGGATACAGCTACACATTCCAGAAATGGAATACTAAAGCAGACGGTACAGGCACAAGCTACAACGCCGGAGCGCAGGTCAAAGCTGCAAACACAGAGCCAAATCCAATCACACTTTATGCGATCTGGTCATCAACAGAGCATACGGCACAGCTTACCTATAACGCAAACGGCCACGGCACAGCGCCCGCAGCAGTAACAATGAAGTATACAACTGCAACTAATGCAGCATCGGCTATTGCAACAGTAGTAAACGGAGATTACACCTGGACGTTCTCAAAATGGAACACCAAAGCGGACGGCACAGGCACAAGCTACAACGCCGGAGCG
>CADAMY010000118.1 GCA_902789095.1 Oscillospiraceae bacterium
CACCGGCAGAATAATATCCGTCAATAACGGCGAAGAGCTGCTCAAGGAGCCTGTTTCGTTCAACATAAACAGGAGCTATCATCCGAGCTGTTCTTCACAGGAAGCCTGGAAGCGGGCAAGATATGACACGGCATATCAGAAAACTTACAGCACGACAATTTCCGAAATATCTCAGTCGAGGGTAATTATCAAATCAATAATCTCTTTTGCAGCTTCAGCTATGCCGCCTGCCGTAAAAGCAGAAGTAATTTACACGTTTACACAGCGCGGTATTCTGAACATCACAGTAAACGCCGAAGTGACCGAAAGAGCTCCCGCTCTGCCGAGATTCGGGCTGAATATCGTACTTCCCAAGCAGTATGATAAAATGAAGTACCTCGGCTACGGTCCTGTTGAAACATATCCCGACCGATTCAAAAGTCAGATTATATCTGAATATGAAACCACCCTACGGTCCTGTTGAAACATATCCCGACCGATTCAAAAGTCAGATTATATCTGAATATGAAACCACCGTCAGCGAAAACTTTGAGCATTACGTGAAGCCTGTTGAATGTTCGGCTCATTACAGAACGAAGATAGCTTCTGTCAAAGACTCAGACGGACACGGATTCATTTTTGCAGACAGATCGGCAGAAGGTTTCTTATTCAACGCCAAGCATTATACCGACAAGCAGCTTTTTGAAACGAAGCACGACGACGAGCTTACAGAGCTTGATGAAACAATAGTTTCGCTTGATTACAAAATGCAGGCAGAAAATACGGGCTTTGCAGACGCTGAGCCGTGGAGAGTTTTTGACGAGAAAAATTTCAGCTTTTCGTTTGACATAAAAGCTATATAAATTTTGCGGCCGCAGCGATCAATCGCTGCGGTCATTTTCTTACCTATTGCTGATTTTATATTTTAATTCTTCTATGACCTCGATTATTTTAAATCGAGGCTCGTATTTCGGATTTCTGCCGATAAAGCGGTAAATCTTATCACCGAGTATGTTTTTTGCGTTATCCTCCGCTCTTGCAGACGGCAGACACATTGCAGGATACATCACACACCACCAGTTATGCCCTTTACCCTCTCCTATTACTATTCTGAGCGCAAGATACTCGCCGGGCGGCATCGTAAATCCGTCATAAACTCTAGTTTTAAAATATTCTTTTTTAAGTGAAACATCAACGTCATAATCATATCCGTTCTCCTGAATAATCTGCCGAGCCGTCTGCCTGATTAGCGGTAATTCCGGCGTTATTTTGTCAACAGCATTTTCAATATCAACGCTTCCGTCAAAAATACTGCTGCTCTTTTCAAGCACCGCGTCCCTTACTTTCAGCTTCAGTTTCTGATCCTCCTCGCTGTCGGAAGCGGCAACGATATGAAGTCTCAGTACGCTTTTGCCCACCTTTTCACACTTTGCGGCAAAACCTGCCGTGCTGAAAAGCATCGAGACGATAAGACCGATTGAAATACTTAATATAACTTTGTTTTTGAGTGACATAAAAACACCTCCGTACTTTAAGTATTGAGGTGTTTTACGTTATCTATTCATAAATCTGTAAAATTGCTTTTGCTCTGTCTTTCACAGCTGTTTTAAGCTCAACCGGCTCAACAACCTGGATATCTCCGCCGAACTGCATTATCCACGAAACGAGTCCTTCGCTCAAATCGACGTTTGCCTTTACGATAAAACTGTCAGCTCCGCACAGGAGCTGAATCTCGGCACTCTCACCGCTGAACATATTGAAAAGCTTGTTTGAATAATCGGCTGAGTCAAAATAATCTTTATACTCGGATACAAACGAGAAATGTCGTCTCGGTGTATTAGTCAAAACGATATTGCTCATTCGGTCAAGCCTTGTATGCATAAGATTATCATATTTCGGGTTGTTGCAAACAAGATAGTAATGGTCGTTTGACCAGATAAGCGCATAAGGATTAACGACAAAAGTACGGGATTTTGACTTTTTGACAAATCTGTTTTCAAGCTTGCGCCGAGAGTAATCAAACTGAACCTGTACGCCTTCCTGAATAGCCTTATCAAGCGTGCTTATAACTTCATAAAGCTCCTCATTATCGCATTTAAAGCTGCTGTTGACGTAAACCTGACGTGCAAGCTTCTTTTCATCTTCAGCGCTCAGGAAAGAGCTGATTTTGCTGACGAGCAGTTCTGTTTTTGATTTGGGTATAAACCTTGCCGCAACTACCGCATCTGTAAGCAGCCGAATTTCAGCCGGCTCGAACTTTCTGCCCTTTAAGTAATATCCCCTTTTAGGCGTTCTGACGTTTACGATATCCATTCCGTACTTTCTCAGCGACTCAATATCGTCATAAATCGACTTTCTTTCTGCTGAAATTCCGTACTCTGAGAGAAGAATATCGCAGATTTCGTTTGCATCATAAATATTGTTTTCATCAGTCATGCGGGTAAAAATATCCTGAAGATACAAAATCTTCATCTTCTGATTTTCTTTTTTCATATTTTACCTCACAGTACAAGCTTTGAATTTATATCCTTAACCGTCTGAGCGTCGATTTTAAGGATCTCCCTGTCGTAAGTAAACATACCGTTTATCTCAAATTCAACATCGCTGAGCTGAGTGTATACGGTTGCGCAAAGTCCTTTTTTAACAAGCGGAATTATCTGTTTCTCGTGCATTTTTCTGTAAGCTTCCGTCAGCTTCTCTTTGCTCTTGTAATTGATGTTGTAACCAAAGCTTTTCTGAGCGTTGAATGAATGTTCAGGGATAATATAGCTCAGTCCGCCGTATTCACTTAGCACAAACGGTCTGCCGTCAGCTTTGGGCAAGGTAACGGGAACTACATATCTGTGAACGCTTTTAAGCTCAGGTCCCGACTGATCGTGCCAGCCGCTCGCATGGTCAACGATCCTGCTCGGGTCGTGAGCTTTGACTTCTTCGCCGATGCGCTTTGCGTCGAACTGCCCCCACGCTTCGTTAAACGGCACCCAGCATCCGATACAGGTGCAGTTATAAAGATAATCTATCATTTCGTGCAGTTCTTTTTCGTAATCGTCACGGAACCTCTTGTCCGTTCTGCCGAAAAATGCGTAGTTATCATCTTTAAGTCTTGTGACTCCGATATTCGGCAAAGCTCCGACAACCGTCATGTTCAGCTTGTCTATGCCGCTTACCATATCCTGCCAGACGATCATTCCCAGACGGTCGCAATGATAATACCATCTTGCTGATTCGATCTTTATATGTTTTCTGAGCATATTGAAGCCGAGATCCTTCATCGACTGAATATCAAAAACAACAGCTTCATCGCAGGGAGGAGTCAGTCCTCCGTCGCACCAGTAGCCCTGATCAAGCAGTCCACGCTGAAAATACGGCTTATTATTGAGCATCAGACGCGGCAATCCGTCATCATCTTTGCCGATGCTGTATTTTCTCATACCGAAATAGCTTTTAACTTTATCGGTGCATTTTCCGCCTTCAGATATTTTAATTTCAACGTCGTAAAGAAACGGATCTTCAGGACTCCACAAACGGCAGTTTTCTATTTTTATTTTTTCATTATCAGAGATTTTACCTTCAAATACTGTTTTTTCGCCTTCTTTTACTACGGCTTCGATCTCAGCAGAAGAAGAGAGTTCCGTAGCAATACTTACGCACTGAGAGTCGATATCGGGAAGGATTTTAATATTTTTTATATAAATATCATCAACGCATTCAAGCCATACGGTTTTCCAAATTCCGGTAGTAGAAGTATACCAGAATCCGTGACTTTTTTCAGACTGTTTTCCTCTCGGCTGCATTCCGCTGTCGGTAGGGTCATATACTCTGAGAATAAGAGTGTTAACGTCACAAATATAGTCCGTTATATCAAAGCTGAAAGGCATATATCCGCCTTTGTGCTCGCCGAGCTTTTTGCCGTTGAGATAGACGATGCTGTACCAGTCAACCGCATCAAAATGCAGAAGCACTCTTTTTCCGCTGAATTCGGGATTCACTGAAAACTCCTTTTTATACCAAAGGATCTGATTTGCACTCACTCTTTTGCCTACACCGGAAAGCTCGCTTTCCACAGCAAAAGGAACTGTAATATCGCCGTCAAACTCCTCAGGTATTTTATATGTAAAATCAGTTATTGCATATTGAAATCTGCCGTTGAGATTCTGCCATAAATCCCTCGCCATCTGCGGGCGCGGATACTCATTATGCGGCAGAACTAAATCTATTTTGTCAGTCCAGCGTGTTTTCATTATAAAACCTCTTTCAATATTGATATATATATTTTAAATGAAAAATCAATAAATGTCTATATTAGACTTGAAAAAAATCTTAAATATGCTATAATAAATAAGTATTTCTCTAAAAAAATGTATTCAGGTGAAATATGGAAACTAATTTAACCAATCAAAGACTGGACTGGATAGATTTTGCCAGAGGACTTGGTATTCTGTTAGTCATCACAGGTCACGCAAGTATTTCTCTGCTGCCGAAATATTTTATATACGGATTTCATATTCCGTTGTTTTTCGTTATAACGGGTATATGTTTTAACGTAAAACCCGGCGATAAATTTGTGCCGTTTCTGTTTAAAAAAATCCGGACCATACTGGTACCGTATATTTTCATTTCGTGCGTATGGATTATAATTGATTCATTAACCGCCCTGTTTCGGCACAGCTTCAGCCTTCAGTTTTTTATTGATAACGCAAAGCTTTACGTTTTTCAGCGGCACTACCGGGCAGTATGGTTTCTTGCTTGTATATTCCTGAGCGAAATCATAGTGTTTTTCCTGGTAAAAGTTTTGCAGCGTTTTAAAGACGTAAGAATGATTACTTTAGGCGTGATTGTGTTCTTTTTTATTTTGTCTTTATTCTATACTCGTTACAGCTCGGCAAAGCTCCCCTGGTGTGCAGATTCAACGCTGACTGCCGTTCCGTTTATACTTTCAGGCTGGCTGATAAAAGACAAAATAAAACAAAAGTCGGTATTTGATATCAAACTTCCAACTTGTATTCTGTTATTTGTTATCAGCCTCATTGCAAACGTAATAAATGTTATTGGATTTTACGGCTCGAATAAGCTTGACTTTTCAAACGGAGAATTCGGAAATCATTTTCTTTATCTCAGCTCCGCATTTATGGGAACTTTCGGAGTATTCGGTATAGCCAAGCTTGTAAAAAAGAATCGTATAATAAATTATATCGGTCAGAATTCGATTATTTTCTTTACCGTTCATCCGATGATTTTCAAACTTTTTTATTTTATACCGCAGCCTGAAACACCGGTGGCAGTAATCCTGTTCAACTTATTTTTCTGCGTAGTTATCGTTGTTACCACCGCAGCAATTTATTTAATAAACGAGCTGATATGTAAAACGAGGCTTTGCGTACTAATAGGCAAACGGTATAAGAAAGCTGAATAATTTAATATAAAAGCGGGTATGGTGGAATTGGCAGACACGCAAGATTTAGGATCTTGTGCCTCACAGCGTGCAGGTTCGACCCCTGTTACCCGCACCAAAATATTTTGTCATTTGAACAGCAAATGAACAAACAACAAAAACGCTGAAGCCTTTTTTTCAAGGGCTTCGGCGTTTTTGTATGTTATCAGTTTATTGTTATTATTGTATAAAAGCCATTCGGTATGCACTAACAGCTCCATTCAATAATATTAAAGCAGGAGAAGTAAAACCTTCTGCTTTTAATTATATTTCTCTGCCTATATCTATACCGGTTTCCTTGTCGATAAAGGCTATCTTCAAATCGGCACCAAGAGCTTCAGCAATCTTTTCAAGCTCAGAAATCTTAAAAGTATCTCTCTTATATTTATTGTTCATATTCTGCGGTGTTTGACCTGTCCTGCGTGCAAGCTCCGCTTCTGTAATGTTACCTCGTTTTATGCAGCATATTTTAATGTATTCTCTTACATTCACACTATCACCTCATTATTGAAAGCTTGTAAAATAATAAATGTAATCATTCTCCTGCTTTTTAAATACGCACATCATCAAAAACAAAACTACATTCAAATTTTGCACCGATTGCTTACGCAATATTATCAAGATCATCTGATGAAAATTTACCGGTTTTTAGTCGCTGACCGAAAGCTTGAGATGTTTTTCCCAAACGACGAGCTAATTCTGCTTCACTTATATGTGCGTAGGCATAAGCCATTTTAATTTTTGTTGATATATCCATCTTACGCGCCTCCAATTAAGTGATATAATAAATGATAATTTTTACAATGTCAATAAATTCTTTTCAGAAATAATTAAAAGAAATTATAAATATGCTCTGCAAATGAAAGAAAATCATTTATAATAGCAGTTGTAAGGAATATTCGCAAAGAACGGGCAAAGCTCGCCGGGTACGATGAAGCAATCAAAGCCGCTGACAGTACATTAAAGCCGGTACTGCGCCAGGATTTTGATAATCTTGCCTATAAAATGAAGTCTCACGAAGCAAAGTACAAAGACTTTTCAAGGCAGACATGTCTGAGAACACAGACCGAAAGACTGCAGATGCGAGGCTTTAATAAGAGCGTCAGCCAAAAAGCTGTTGCAGCTTCAAAAAGAGTTGAGAAAAGTATTGAAAATAATTCTAAAAGTGGTATAATAATAGATAGAATGCACCGAAAAAAGAGAACAAACGATTATATTGAGCCAATGCCAAAAGCTCAGTTTTTTAAGATAAAAAAATCTTTTCAAAAAAATGGTGGTCTAATCATTCAAAACAAAGATACCGATAATTACTTAGAAAACAAAAACGCAGAAGGCTGCACATTCAATAGCACAACCGTTTTATTAAAAACAAAACCATCCCGTGCAAGCGTATTTGAAGAACTAATTCATGCACATCAGTATAAAACTGGTGAGATGGACGGCTCTTTATTATCGTTATATAAATGTGAAATATCCGCTCAAAAAATCCTATTAAAGAATCAGCAAGCATACAAATTAACACAAAAAGAAGTTGCGCAAACACAAAAAGCTCTTGAATTTTATCAGAACAGATTAGATGAAATATTATCGAAATAGAGGTGAATCTTAATGGTTAACGTTGTCGACAAGTATAGCCTTGGAGGATTACTTGTTCTTACTCTGACTGGCGACATAGATGACATAAAAAAAGATTGCACTTTAGCAGATAATGAAGGCAATAAACTTCGTGTTCAGTCTGTTTGTTTTTTATGTCAAGAGGCACCTTTTCCAGAAGAAAAAATGATTAATGTCATTGTAGATCATTGCAAAATAAATACAGGAACTATTCTTTCTATATTATAGTTTTAATTTCAAAATCTTTTCTCATACAATGTTTTGTACGGGAGGCGTTATGACGTCTCCCTATTTTTATAGCTGATTCAAGACACCTTTCGGGGTGTCTTTTTTTATGCCCTGAGGAGGAAATATGGACTTAAATATACTCGGAACAAAATACACACTCACAGTTAAAAAATATGACGAAGATCCGTATTTCAAAGAAAATTCGATCGAAGGATACTGTGATGACGTGCTGAAAGAGATAACAGTTTGCAAAATGTCGACTTATCCGGGCTTTAAAAAAGAAACCGCTGAATACTGCAAAATGGTTGAAAAACAAATAATGAGACATGAGATAATACACGCATTTCTCGGTGAAAGCAGATTAAAACAATGCTCTTCAATACAGGTCCATAGACTTTAAATGTAAAACTAATAATCCATAGTTATATTCATTTCCGGAAGATCAGATTCACAATAATTTATTAAAAGTGTTTTAAGTATTTCGTCGTTATCATCATAAAAATAGCTGACTTCATCCATTGTATGACAAGTAAAAACCAATTTATGATCAGAAAAAAACGATAAATCTCTCGGCAATGTTCGGGATCTGTAATCTCCCCACGAAAAAAGCGAGTATTCCCTTTTCAATAAAGCCAAAACCTCAGGAGTGAATTTGATTACCTTAATATCGTTTATATGAGCCGTTATAAGTCTGACATATTCCGTTGACTGATACTCCCTTAAATAAAAAGGCTCATAAGTCTTCAAAACAGTCTCTAAACGGTGAAAATAATCAAAAGTTTCTTCATCATAAGAATGATCAAAAAAGTGTTCTCCGATATTATATCTCTTATTTTCAATTTCAAATATTTTATAATTATTAGGCGTAACGCTGTATTCATTATATCTCTGAATAAAAAAAGAAACGGCATCACATCTTGTATAAAGATAGTCAAGTAATTTTCTGTATCTCATTCCGGCAATATCATCATAAATAATATAT
>CADAMY010000119.1 GCA_902789095.1 Oscillospiraceae bacterium
TAATAATGCCTCTATTTTTATCCGTTCTTCGTAATTCAGGTGTTTACCTTTTCTTTCTTTTGTGATATAATCTAAGCGATCCATATTGTTCCCTCCGGTTTGTTTAGTTTGGTCGCTTAACATTATACCACAGGTCGCAATATGGATCTGCTTTTTTGGTCATTTTATTTTACAACTTACCTTTCGGGCATCAATTTGAACAAAATTGTAACAATTTCACTTAGATTTGTAACCTTTTGTAATTTTTTAGATTTTCCACAAAATATTATTTCTTTTTAGAATCATTCGCCCTTTTTAATTTCGATTCAGCAACAAAACAGACGCATTTTTTATTAAATTTATACAAAAATAAAATTATTTTTTATTTGACATAATAAAAAGAAGTTTCTATAATTACCATTGTTGCGGCAAAAATAAGTATTGTCGCAGATATTTCCGGCGAATACCTCTTACATGGAGTTATTATTAAGGAGTTATTATTATGGTCACTAAATTTAAAAAAGCAGGCTCTTATATAGTTGAGCATCGAGCAAGATTCGCAACGACTTTTATCTGTTTTGTTCTTTGCGCCGCCAACCTTTTCTTAACGGTATCAGGCGCAAACACAGTTAAGGTTTATTATAACGGCGAGGAGCACGAAATCTCAACCTACAGAACAAGCGCTGACGACGTTCTTGAACAGAGCAGACTTGACATCGACCCTGAAACGTGCTTTATTGACACAAGCCTTTTTGAAGAATACGGTATCATTTCCGTAGAGCCGCTCAATGAAATCACGGTTATTGACGGCGAGAGCAAATCCGTAATCAAAGGTCATGGTCTTCTTAAAGATATTCTGGCTGCCAATGACATCACTCTTGGCGAATACGATAAAGTCGAAGGCGGCGAAGCCGACAGCTACATTGAAAACGGCAGCACCATCACTATCAACCGCGCTCATTCGGTTATGATTTCAGCAGACGGCGAAGTTACAACGGTTTATCTTACAGAAGGTACTGTTGCCGATGCGCTCAATATCGCGGTTATCACGGCTGACGACGACGATATCATCTCCGCACCGCTTGACACAAAAATAACAGAAAACACTTCTATCAAAATCACAAGAATCGAATATAAAGAGAGAAAAGACGTTCAGACCATCAAGTACACTACCAAAAAAGAAGAAACCGGCACTCTCAACGCCGGTCAGTCAAAGGTTAAGCAGGCAGGCGTTGACGGCGAAAAAGTTTTCACTTATGAAGATAAGTACGTTGACGGCAAGCTTGAAGAGTCAACTCTCAAAAACACAGAAACAACAAAAGAAGCAGTTGAAGAGATTCTCCTTGTAGGTACAAACCGCTCGACGGCAGTATTCGCTGCAGAAGGCGGCAGCACAGGCGGACAGGGCGCAAAAACCGCATCAGGCGTCAGAACTATTTCTGTTATGACACCTCCCGCTTCACTTGAGCTTACAAGCGACAATATCCCCGTTTCATATAAGAAAAAGTATGTCGGCAACGCAACAGCCTACCACTGCGGAACTCACACTTCAACAGGCGCAGCCGTAAGACCCGGCGTAGTTGCGGTAAACCCGAATCAGATTCCATACCACACCAAGATGTGGATCGTTTCAAACGATGGCAAATTCGTTTACGGTTACTGTTCAGCAGAGGACACAGGCGGATTCATTTACTTCACAGGCAAGAAAGCAACGCTCTGCGATCTTTATATGCCCTCTCTTGACGCCTGCTCGGCATTCGGCAGACGTGCGGTAACGATCTACATTCTCTGATCAAACTGAATCACGAACGCAATAAAGCGGCTGAGATCAATCACTCAGCCGCTTACTTTTTATTCATCTTTTTACATCAGTTCGGAATAGTCGTTTATGTATCTGTCACTGATTTCGCGGATTTTTTCTTCGTCCTTTGCGGACTGTTTATCATAAACGCATACCGTGTAGAATCCGCCGAGCTTTGCGCCTTTTATTCCCTCTAAGATATCTTCAAAAACAACGCATTCGCTCGCGTCCCTGCCTGCCGTCTGCGCCGCTTTAAGATAGATATCCGGAAAACCCTTTCCCCTTTTGACTTCGCTTATGGTAGTTATCGAATCAAACAAGCCGAGAACTCCGTTTCTCTCCAGCGCAGGTTCAAAAAGCTCACGGTTTGACGCAGTAGCTATGCAGAGCCTGACATTCTGCTCTTTAAGATATTCCAGATACTCTTTTGCAAAAGGTTTTAAACCTACGTCGTGCGTAAACCGTTCAACAGCCATTTTGTGCCACACGTCAAGAACTTCTTCAACGCTCTCTTCAAGCTCAAAAGTTTTAACGGTATAAACCGCCGCGCCGTAAAAGCCCATCGGCGATATTTTTTTTGCATAATCAACGGGCAGAACGAGATTCCTTTCGGCAAAGAAATCCCTGTCGATTTCATTCCACAGAGCGGTAGAATCAAGCACCGTTCCGTCAAGGTCAAATATTGCGCAGTCAAACTTTTTCATATCAGAAATCCAGCAGATTTGCGCCGACCGTATCGTCATATACCCTGCCGACTTTTGTATCCGTAAACGTAATTACTATTTCTGCGGTAACGCTTATAACAGCCTTTTTGAGATGACCGCCGTAAACGTTTCCGTTTTCATCCGAAATATTGATGTGAAGATGCTGATATTTTTCGCCGTTCATTTCGCTGATGTTGCCGACAAGCGACGTTATTTCAAAATTCTCGCCGTCTTTATGGATATTTTTATACTGCTTTAGTGAAGTGTTGAAACAGCCGAAATCTGCGCAGTCCGTAGCGCCGATACCCGTTACCTGCGCAAAAAGAATGTCCTGCTCTTCTGCAAGGGAGAGAAGGCTGCTGACTATTTCATCGCCTTTTTTAAGTCTTACGATTATCACGTTTCCGCTTTTTTTATAAACCATTTTAATTCTCCTCAGATTTTTTATTCATATAATCTTCAATTATTTTTCCGTCCTGGATTCTGACTACCCTTTGGGCTTCTTCGGCAATACCGTTATCGTGGGTGATGAGTATAATGGTCCTGCCCTCTTCGTGAAGTTTGTGAATGATTTTCATAACGTCCCTGCCCGAATGTGAGTCAAGGTTGCCCGTAGGCTCGTCGGCAAGGATTATCGGAGGTTTTGCGGCAATGGCTCTTGCTATTGCGACCCTCTGCTGCTGACCGCCCGACATCTGCGACGGACGGTGATTCATTCTCTTTTCAAGTCCGACCATTTCAAGCGCCTGAGTTGAAAGCTTTTCCCTGTCGGCTCTTTTCATTCCTCTGTAAACAAGCGGCAGCTCAACGTTGCCCTTCGCCGTAAGGCTTGAAATAAGATTGAATCCCTGAAATATAAATCCGATTTTTTTGTTTCTGATTTCCGAAAGCTCGTCGTCTGTCATATTTGAAACGTCGATACCGTCCATATAATATTCGCCCGACGTACATGTATCCAGCAGACCGAGCATATTCATAAGCGTCGACTTGCCCGAGCCCGACTGACCGATAATGGCGACAAACTCGCCCTTTTCTATCGTGAGAGAAATTCCGTCAAGCGCGCGGACTTCATTTTCGCCGGGATTGTAAATTTTATAAACATTTCTAACATCTATAAGACTCATATCAATCCCTCCTGAGCGCGTCTATCGGAAGCATTTTTGCCGCTTTTCTCGCAGGATAAATTCCGAAGAAAATACCGACTGCGCTCGAAAATCCAACGGCTATCGCAATCGTCGAAAGCTCGATTTTTATTTTGATTCCGGCATAAGCCGCAACTGCCGCCGCCATGCCGACGCCCGCAATAAAGCCGATTATACCGCCTATCAGACACAGTATCACGGACTCTGTAAGGAACTGGAAAAGAATCGTCGAAGTCTTTGCTCCGAGCGATTTTCTGATGCCGATTTCCCTTGTGCGTTCCGTGACGGATACGAGCATAATATTCATAACGCCTATGCCGCCTACGAGCAGAGCTATTGCGCTGATTCCGGCTACGAAAGTGGTGAAAACGTTGATTATTTTATCGACCATTTCGGTGAAAGATTCCATATTTACAACGCTGTAAATATTTGAGCCGAAATTGCCGTGCTTTGCATAAAGAATATTTTTTGCGGCGTTGCCTACGACAGCCGCCTGAGTCTGATCCTTCGCCGTAAGATAAAGCATACTGTATCCGTTGGTGTTGCTGAGCTTATCTGTAACGGTAATGGGGCAGACTATTGCCATCATAGCAGATGATCCCGAGCCCATAGGACTGTCCTGAAACTCCGGGTTTGACAGCATATCGCCGTACATGGATACGGTTGAATTTGACGAAGACGTGCTTGCCGTAAGATCGGAGCTTGTTACACCTATTATGCGCATTTTTACTACCTGACCGTTGAGCTGAAAATTTACATACTCGCCTATGCAGTCAAGTGAATTGAACATAACGAGAGCGCCGATCTCCGTTACGACGCAGACGTTTGAAGCGTCGTTGTTTTCTTCCTCAGTGAAGAATCTGCCTCGTCTCATTTTGATATTCATGACCTGAGCCAGATCTTCGTTGCCTGCAAGAGCAAAGCACATAGCCGTTTTTTCATCGGTATAAGCTGAGCCGATTTTATAATCCATAGGCGAAACGTACTGAATTGTATCAATGTTTCTGAGCGCCTGGATATCTTCTTTGGTAATCAGCTCGCCTGCCGTTGCGCTTGTGCCGACCTGAATACTGACGGCGCCTGAGCTCATATCGCTGAGCAGATCAACTACAAAATCCTTGCCGCCGTTGCCGACCGTTATTATGGCTATGACGGAAGCCACGCCTATAATAATGCCCAGCATAGTCAGTATAGAGCGCATTGCGTTCGTCCGTATACTGAAGACGGCAATCTTGATATTTTCCCAAATACTCATATAATTGCCCTCCGGGACTAATCGACGTTGTGGGCAATGACCTTGTCGCCCTCAGCCATCTGAGCCGTCGGTGTTCTGACGATTATATCTCCTTCGCTGATGCCCGATGTGATTTCATAATAAGTGCCGTTGAAAATACCCGTTGTTACGTCTTTTCTGAGCAGCGTTTTTTCCTGCGGATCATAAACGAATACATAAGCTGTATTTTCGTCATACTGGATCGACTCGACCGGAACGGTGAGACAGCCCTGCTTTGTATCAACGTCTATTGAAACATCGGCGTCAAGACCGATGATCAGTCCGCTGTCCGGTTCCTTAACGCTTACAACAGTTTCTATTCCGCCTGAAGCGCCGCCCGAAGCGCCGCCGAGCAGCGATGCGACGTCAAGACCTGACGATGCGGTTGCAACAGCCGCTATATAAGTTACTTCGCCCTTAAGGATTTCTCCTGATGCGGATTCAACGTTTACGCTCTGACCGAGCTTAACTTTTTCAAGGTCGCCCTTGTTTATCATGAATTTTACTTCAAGCGGGAAATACTGAACCTTCATTCCTGCAATATCAGATGCAAAGAATCCCGAAACAAGCTTTGAAATATCTGAGCCGGAAGTAACGGCGCTGACTATTGAAGACACGTCAAACGTACCCGACGAACTGTTTTCGGGAGCTTTGACTGCTTCGCCTGCAGTAATATTGATTTCACTTACGATGCCGTCGTGAGCCGCTGTCCACCCTGCATTGAGAGTATCAACAGTCTCTTTCATTTTGTTGTAGCCTTCCAGAGACGCATCATATACAGATTTATAGACTGATTCAAGGTTTCCGTTTGCCTGAGTTTCGGCAAGCGTTCTGTTTGCTTTAAGCGAAGCAAGCTCTATCTGAGCCTGAACAAGCTCGTACTGAGCGGAGCTTGTGCCCATGGAGCTCATTATTGAAGAAAACTGCGAAGAATTGTTCATTGATGAAATTGAATTCAGAATACTTTTTAGCTGCTGAAGGCTCTGACTGGAATTTACGATATTATCAATTATCTTGCCGGCAAGCGTTGAATCGTTGATTATTCCCGAAAGATTATCCTGCGCCTGCTGAGCTTCTTTTGACTGAGCCTGTTCCTGCGCTTTTGCCGCCTGCTGAGCCTGCTTAGATTCCTTCTCAAGCTGAGCAACCTTCTTTTCCGCCTGAGCTATTTGTGAATCAAGTGAGCTGAGCCTGCTTTTCGCGTCCGCCGCGCCTGATTTATAGTCATTATAGGCTTTCTGCGCCTTTTCAAGAGCGTCCTGTTTTTCTTTCAGAGCAGAGTCAAGCGATGAAGCGTCAAACGTTGCAAGCACCTGACCGGCTTTGACGCGCTCTCCGACTTTAACGTCAACGCTTTTTACAACGATATCGGGCACAACGCTGAACGAAGCCTCCCCGGAAGAAGAAACCGTTCCCGAAGTGTCAAACGTTGCGGTAAGATTTCTCTTTGCAACGGTTATAACGTCGGCGTCGTAGCCTTTGTCAAACCAGCCTGTCATATAACCGATAACTCCGACAAGCAGAGCTAAAACTATTACAGCAAAAACGGCGAGCCATATTTTTTTCTTTTTGCTCATTTTATTTTCCATATAAATATCAATGCCTTTCTTTGCGATTTCAGAAAAAGTCAAACGTTTATTCAGTTATAATATAATATTATATTACATTAAAATCAAAAATTCAATCTGCACAAAAGAAATTTACATTTTTGTAATATTTTTAAGCTTTTTCTGCTCTCATTTGGTTTGACAACATCAACACAACGGAGT
>CADAMY010000120.1 GCA_902789095.1 Oscillospiraceae bacterium
AACCAGTCGTAATTTTCGTATTCGGTCATAACTCCGAATCTCCAGGACAAAACCTCGTCCCTGCCGAATTCTTCAACAAGAGCGTCAGCTATATCGTGGATATAATTATAATAAACGTCATAATCATCGGGCGGATAAGGATTAACGCCGAATGTTGTATCGGTTGTTGCGCCTTCGGTAAACTTCATCGGCACGCTGCCGAATTTAAGGAGCGGCTTTGCTCCGAGCGAAAGCACTCCCCTGCAGTTTCTCAGAAGATTTGAAAAATCGTAATCGTCAAGCACGCTCGTGTCGTAAGGATCAACAAAAAGATCACGGTCTGCATTTCCGCCTGAGCACTGCATAAACTGAACGTACTCAACGAAATCAAACACGTTGTTCTCCTCGTTTTTCTTAGGATCTGCAAACGTATTGCCGTTGAAATCCCAGATGTTCACGTTGCTCTCGATATTCGGCAGTTTCTCGGAAAGAGACGAAGTATCAACGTCGAACTCCACCCTGTCAAAAATGCTGACGGTATTTGCCCAGCAGGTCGAAAAGAATCCGATAATAACCGCCATTACTTCACAAAAAAATCTTTTAATCGCTGACATAAAAACACCTTTAAATTATATTCCGTAAATTTCTTTGAAAACTTCTGTATTTGTACCGTAAAAAACGTCGCTCAATCCTGACAGCGCACAGCATACCGATTCAAAATATTCCCATGAATCATCCATATCACATTCATAGCTGTGGCCCCAGATATAAAACAGCTTCGTTTCATCACCTTTGAAAGATACAAATTTTTCTATCATTTCCGCCATTTTATCTCTGTCGCACCTGTGGCGCAGAGTCGGGTCAAAACGATAAGGATTCTGCGGCACGTCAAGAGAAAAAGTATCGCTTATCGTCCGGGCATATTTTATTCCCGTATTATGTTTTATAAGAGAGGCTGTATGCTCGTTGTTGTTTACTCCGCCGCAGGGATAAGCCATTCCAGTTAAAGTATGAGCGGCAACCTCATGATTTTTATAAAGTGATTTAACTTCTTCGGGATTCACCTTATTGTGTGCGACGGTGCAATTCGGATAAACGAGCTGACCGCTTTTGCCGAGCAGTTCGGAATTAAGATTGAAAGTCGCTTTAAGCGAATACTTGTCAAAAATTCCGATCAGCCGCTTATCCTGTTCAACTCCGTCGTCAAAGCTAAAAGTCAGATACTTCATAATTACACATCAAGCCTTGCTACGTCTTCAAACGTTTCACGCTTTACCGCTACGTAGTTTTTGCCTTCATAAAGCATAATTATCGGCAGTCTCGGCACTCTGTTGTAGTTTGAAGCCATCGAATAGTTATATGCTCCGGTTGTTAGCGTGGCAATTATATCTCCCCGCTTTATGGAAGCAGGCAGTTCAACTCCCGGCTGAATAATATCTCCGCTCTCGCAGCATCTGCCGACAACCGAGCAGACAAGTTCGGGAACTTCGTTCATTTTGTTTGCCGGAAGAAGCGTATAAGCCGAGCCGTACATAGCGTATCTGACATTATCCGTCATACCGCCGTCAATGGAAACGTAATTGATGAATCCCGGTATCTTTTTAAGAGAGCCTACGCTGTAAAGAGTCATACCTGCGTCTGCAACGATGCTTCTGCCGGGCTCCATTGAAATTACGGGAACGTTAATGCCAAGCTCGCCGCACTTTTTATTGATCACTTCGCCTACGCTTAAAATGTTAGCTGTAATATCTATAACGGGATCAGCTTTTGTGTATCTTACGCCGTAGCCGCCGCCGAGGTCGAGACATTTTGCTTCATAGCCGTATTTTTCTTTTACGAACGCTATAAAATCAAGCATAATCTCAGCCGAGCGGATATATACGTCGGAATCAAAAACCTGAGAGCCGACGTGACAATGGAAACCGATAAGGTCGATATTTTTGCATCCGAGAGCTATTGCGGTAATTTCTTCCGCTCTGCCTGTCTGAATAGCTGAGCCGAATTTTGAATCCACCTTGCCTGTGGTAACAGCGGCAAAAGTATGCGGATCAATGCCGGGAGTAAGACGGATCATAATTTTCTGTTTTATTCCGTGGGCGCCGGCGATTTTATCTATTGAAAGAATTTCCTCTTCATTATCAGCTACGAAGCATCCGACGCCGTTTTTGATGGCGTATTCGATATCTTCGTCGGTTTTATTGTTGGAATGAAAATAAGCGTTCTCCATCGGGAATCCCGCTTTAACGGCAGTATATATTTCGCCGCAGGAAACTACGTCAATGCCCATTCCCTCTTCTTTCATAATTTCATACATTCTTTTGAAAGAAGCCGCTTTTGAAGCATAAAGAGCATGGCCTTTTCCTTTGCCGAAAGCTTTTTCCAGAGCAGTGAGGTAAGTTCTGCAGTTGCTTCTTATTTTTTCTTCATCCATAAGATAAAGGGCTGTACCGTATTTCTCGGCAAGCTCGACCGTGTCCTGCCCTGCAAAAAGAAGATGCCCGTTTTCATTTACCGAAATATTATCACAAATAAATTTATCCTTATACATTTTTATCATCCTTTAATTAAGGCAAAACCGCACAGTTAAAGTGTGCGGTTTGCGCGTTATTTTTAATTTTACAGCATTTTCTTTCTGAGTTCTTCGCCTGAAAGAACTGAAAGATCAGCGGGCGCTATATCAAATACAGTCTTGCAGCCTGTGTCGCCTCTGCTGTGCATTCTGTTGATAGCTCTTGCAAAAGCTACGATTGCGCTGCCTGTGAATTCAGGGTTGGAATCAAGCTTGAGACTGTATTCAATAGTGTGATTATGCTCTTTATTAAAGCCTGTTTTACCTGTTCTGATTACGAATCCGCCGTGAGGAAGTTCGCTGTGATCTCTCTTGAGCTCTTCAAGAGAAATGAAGTTTACTGTCGTATCATAATCCGCGAAGTAATTCGGCATAGTTTTGATTTCTTTTTCGATTCTTGCAAGGTCTGCGCCTTCTTTTGCTACAACGTAGCATTCACGAAGATGCTTTTCTCTTGTAGTCAGCTCTGGATTTGAGCCTGAACGAACAGCGTCAAGGGCTGATTCTATCGGAACAGTATACTGTCTTGCGTCAAGAACTCCGTCGATCCTGCGGATAGCGTCTGAATGGCCCTGGCTGATTCCTTTGCCCCAGAACGTATAATCGCTGCCTTCGGGCAGTATAGCTGACGCATAAAGGCGATTGAGTGAAAACATACCCGGATCCCAGCCTGCAGAGATAAGCGCAATTTTGCCTGCGCTCTTTGCCGCATTGTCAACATTTGTGAAATGCTCTGGAATTTTAGCGTGGGTATCAAACGAATCTACAACGTTAAAATTCGCCGCAAGAGCCGGAGTCATTTCAGGAAGGTCTGTTGCGCTTCCGCCGCAGATGATAAGCACGTCGATTTTATCTTTAAAATCGAGTATATCGCCCGCAGAATATACGGGAACGCCTGTAATTGTTTTGACGGTTTCAGGGTCGCGTCGTGTGAAAACAGCGATAAGCTCAACGTCACTGTTCTGCTTTGCGGCGCTTTCGATTCCTCTTCCTAAATTACCGTATCCGTAAATACCTATTTTCATTCGTATCACCTCAGATTAAAACTTTTTAAATTAAATCATTCATATTATAAAAACCTGCCGGTTTATTATACAAAAATTTTGCGGCAGTCAGCGCGCCTTCTGCAAAAAGCGCACGGTCATGCGCTTCGTGTTTAAGAGTGATGGTCTGGTTAGGCGTGCCGATAATTACTTCGTGATCACCTACTATATTGCCCATTCTTATTGCATGGATTCCTATTTCTTCTTTCGTGCGCTTGCCCATTCCGCTTCTGCCGGTAACAGTCGTTGCCGTCGGGCGCACTTCTGTAATAGCGTTTGCAATAGCAATAGCCGTTCCGCTCGGCGCGTCAACCTTGCGGTCGTGATGCTTTTCGATTATCTCGATTTCAGCATCAGGCATTGCCGCCGCAGTCTTTTTGGCAAGGTCAATAAGAAGCGCTATTCCGAAAGAGTAGTTTGCCGCAAAAAACAGCGGAATATACTCTGACGCTTTCATTATTTCAAAGCGTTCCTCCTCAGTCTGCCCCGTTGTGGCAATAACGAGAGGAAGTTTATTTTTAACGGCAAAGTTCAGCAAATCTTTCGTAACTGAATGGTGAGAAAAATCCACAATACAGTCCACGTCAGTCGGCGCGCAGTCAAACGACGTAAAACACGGGAAGCCTGCGTCAGGGCAGGAATTTATGTCAACGCCTGCTGCGACCTCTGCTCCGCAGAAATTGTTTTTGCAAAGCTTTGCAACTTCTTTGCCCATATATCCCGAACAGCCGCTCAAAAGAATCTTCATATTAATACATCCTTAATCAAACATTTATTCCGTTTTCACGCATAAGTGAAAGCAGTTTTTCTTCGTGGTCCTTTTCCATGCAGGTAAGAGGAAGGCGAAGCTTGTTTGCTCCGTAGCCCATAGCGGCGCAAGCGGCTTTTACGGGTATCGGGTTTACCTCGCAGAAAAGAGCGTTTATAAGAGGAAGAAGTTTTAACTGAAGATGAGCAGAATCGGCAACTCTGCCTTCAAAGAAGCTGTTGCAGATTTCACAGGTTTCCTCCGGAAGTACGTTTGCAAGAACGGAAATAACTCCCTTGCCGCCTAAAGAAAGGATAGGAACTATCTGATCGTCGTTGCCTGAGTAAATATCAAAATCATCGCCGCAAAGAGCCGCAACTTCAGCTATCTGTGAAATATTGCCGCTTGCTTCTTTGATGCCTGTGATCATAGGATGCTTTGCAAGCTCGGCAACCGTTGCGGGCAAAAGATTGCATCCCGTACGGCTGGGTACGTTGTAAAGAATACACGGCTTTGTTGATACGTCGGCAATAGCTGTGAAAGACTCGATAAGTCCTCTCTGCGTAGCCTTGTTGTAATAAGGAGTAACAAGGAGCATAGCGTCTGCGCCGATCTCACAGCAGTATTTTGTAAGCTCGATGGCATAAGCCGTATCGTTGGAGCCTGTGCCTGCAACTACCGGCACGCGTCCGTTTACTTTTTCAACACAGTATTTTACAACCGCCTTATGCTCTTCGTCAGAAAGAGTTGAGCCTTCGCCCGTAGTGCCTGCGGCAACTATGCAGTCAACGCCTTTTTCGATCTGCCAGTCAATAAGCTTGCCGAAGCTTTCATAATCAACGTTTCCGTCTTTATCAAACGGGGTGATAATAGCTGTGCCTACGCCTTTAAAAACTGTGTTTTTCATAATAATCTGCTCCCTTTCAACATAAAAGCGACTGTAAAAACAGCCGCTTTGAATTCAATGATAAGTGCTTTTAAAAAGCCTTCCTTAACAAGATGCGGCTGAATATCCGCCTTCAGACTGATGCGTCTGAAACATCGCTTAAAATTATTAATATCAATTCAAAATTATAACATATAAAAAATTTCAAGTCAATGATATATATTAAGGTTGGCATATAAAATTTTTAAGATTTATTGAAAAATGAAATATGACAAAAGAAAAGTCATAACAATCTGTGGTATCATTGAAGTACCGCCAACAAAAAAGCAACAGGATATTGAAATGGCTCAAAAAGATTAGTCTGCCTCTTATATATCTGCCGCATTTACATCTCAAAATGCAAGGCAGTATTGGACTTTGTCTTGTTGGGCCTGCTTTAGCATCCTGTATGTGCCTTATGTGCGATTTCTGTTCGTCAGGTCTATAGTTTTCCTTAGGCTTATTCAAGATTCCACCTCACGATGATCATCCTTGCTCTTAACTAACACTTTCTGCCGTCAAGCGTGCAACGGACTTTCACCGCAAATTTACTGCCGTTTTAAGGCAAGCCTAAAAAATAACCTCTAAAACAATTCATACAGCTGTATCATTTCAGAGATTATATACATTTCAGATATGAATAAGCCTTTTAAAAGAATAATGTTCAATTTTAATTGAATTTCTCAACAATAGTCATAAAGATTTCAGCAGCAGTCCAGGTATGTGTCGGAGAGATTTTTTTCTCTATAAAACAATTATCTAAAAAACTCATTTTATTGTAATCAGCCTGCGAGGCTGCTGATTCCCATGAAAGAGGATATAATGAATTATTTAAGAAAACTCCTCCGCTGCCTGTGCAATGATATTGAGCCCAAGCTAAATAAGGATAATTTGCATTAGGTTTCAGTAAACATTTTTTACTGTAATTATCACTCCACCACATAGTTGAACTATATATATCTTCTGCTATATTGTTATCGAGACTCAGTTCATCCATGCCTAAGCTTTCAAGCCCCAGATTGTACCAGGCAGTCTGGTAGTTGCTCATATTACTATTGAAATCTGTTTCTCCGTTCAGATAGTTTCCGTCAGGATTATTTTCTGTTATTATTTTCGCCTCGTGAAGGATTTTATTAATCAGAGTATGATTTCTATTTTTTGACAGCGATAATAAATACAGCAATTCTCCAAGATTGTCACTTTCCCTGACCCCTCCATTTTGCATATCATATATATCGCACAGCGAATCAATCCACGGCTCTATAATACTGACGTTCCCGGTATAACTGTATACCATAGATGTAATTGCTGCATCTCTGTACCATGAATTTGAATAAACAAAAATATTGGGAATGATCTGACTGTTTTTGGTATTGAAAAGAATTTCGCCGTAAAGAGTGCTTAAAACTTCAGAATAATTTTTATCTTTAAAATCAAAAACATTGACATTGGTATCTGTACCGGGTACTGCTCTTAATGATTTATCAGATACAAAAACTCCATCACTGTTTTCAAATATTTTAATATATTCTCCGTCCTTTGTATGAACAAGGACGGTGTATTCGTTCGGAATAATCAGTTGTTTGTCAGGTTTGCTGAATTTATATACAATATTGTTGTTTTCAATATCCTTGATCATCCCGTTTATATACAAATATTTTTTCCGATTATTAAAACCGAAAAAATAATATTCATCCGATGAACCATTTATATCTGTCAATTCAGCGCCTGTTGCTTCAATTAATTCTTTATACTGTTTTTGATATAGCATAAAACTGTTAACTTCTTCCGGAAAATGTTCAATAAAAACATCTGTAACAGCTTTATCTATTTCATTAAAAACAGGTTTCTGATTGTTTTTATTACTGCTGAAAACTATTGTTTCGGGAAGCAAAGCAATAACAACTGCTAAAACAACAGAAAGTAAACTATATAAATATATAATGTTAAAAGTTTTACAATCTTCACCCTGCCTCTTTTTTCTGAATATCTTATAAATAACTGATATTAAAACAATAAAAAGTGAAAATAAAACCGCATATATAATCAGGCTTGAAGTATTAAATTCAGCAACACCGTAATGCGATTTATTAAGAATGATAAACTGCATAAACCGATACAAACTGTTTGCGATAATAATCACAGATATGACTGCCAGAACCGGCTTCATAATAAATTCACTTTTTTTGCTCTTTTGTGGAATTGAATCAAACAGCAATGCAGTCAGAATTATAATAAGATATGTATAGTGCTGTGAGTATA
>CADAMY010000121.1 GCA_902789095.1 Oscillospiraceae bacterium
GACATTCCAAATATAACGGTTTCCCACCGCAGCTGGGTAGGGCACGGATACATCCGTGCCGCCGAAACAACTGCAAATTTAAGTTACTGAACGCATGTATGCGTTCACTACATTCGCTCGATTGAAAATTTCATTAAATCCTGTAGTGGTCGACGACCTCGGCGACCATTTCTATAAAATAAATGTAGATTCACATCTTCGGTCGTAGGGAATGCCGCCCTCGGCATTCCAAAGCCGTGAATTATATCAAATTTTCATGGAACGCTGAGGCGGCAGACGCATATTCCGCACATATATTAACCGCAAAAATATGTAAAAAATAATACCCTGCCGCACAGCAGGGCATTAAATATTTCTGTCGGGATTGTCAGTTCTGTCAAGCAGATAATCAATGCTCACATCATAAAAATCGGAGAGTTTAATGAGTACCTCGGCGGTAAGAGAAATAACACCTGTCTCATATTGTGAATATGTGTTCTGCGATACATTAAGCATTGCGGCAATTTCTTTTTGTTTAATATCTCTGTCTTCCCTGATGTTTTTCAGGTTTCTGAATTTCATATACATCACCGTCTATATTATGTCTTATCTAGAATAAAGATATTGACATTTATCTGTAATACAGATATAATATTTTTATCTTGAATACAGATAAAAATGTTAAAGGGTGGTTTTGATGAAAAAAATTCTTTCTTTTTTCCTTGCGTTAATAATTATTATTGGAATTGTGCCTATTGCTGATCTTGATTTGCAGTCGCATGCAGCTTCACTAACTTGGAATGAATTTAAAGATAAACTTGCAGAAGTTGAAAAAAATTATCCCGCCGGAACTCAACAAACAAATTGGACTATGGGGCAAACCTGTCATGGATATGCAAGATGGCTTTCAGAACAAATATGGGGTTATGACTTTGCAAACGGCAACGGAACAGACTGGTTTAGGCGTGCTTCAACGTCAACATCGTCACAGATTGATTTACTCGTTCCCGGTGACGTAATAAGATTCAGAAGAGAAGGCAAAACTTGGAACCATACAATTTTTGTCACTGAAATTTCCGGCAGCACAATTTATTATACAGATTGTAATTCTGACGGAAACAGCACTATTAAATGGAATCAGTCAATTTCAAAATCGACTATGGATTATAATTTGAAATTACAATTATATAATTATGCAACCGGTGAAACAGAGCAATATGGATATATAGCTCATTATAGACCTAATAATTTAAGTGCTGCAATTTATACCGAACCGCCGACCACCCCCATCATTCAATTAGACAAAAAAATTGGTCTAATCAATGAAGAATTCGTGATTCGTTTTTTTGCGGACAGAGCCTCATATTATTGGATAGGCATCTATAAGGAAGGAACACTCTTTGAACAAAACAATGTTCATGGAAACGAATACAGTATTAGTTTCCCATGGGTTGGGGAATACAGTATTGCCGTAACAGCAATTAACAGCATAGGATCTAAGCAAAATTATGCGGGCTTTAGGCTTGGCAACAGCGGATATTATAAGCCTTACAATTTTAGTGCACTTTGCAACAAGGGCTCTGCAAAAGTCAACGAAGAAATTTGCTTTACTTTTTCTGCTGAAAACACCGACTATTACTGGATTGGAATCTATACCTCGGATAGCTTTCTTTACGAACAAGCCAAAGTTACATCAAATACTTACACAACTAAACTGCCATGGACAGGCTGTTACAGTGTTGCCATCGTTGCTAAAAATGATTGTTCCAACTCTGAAACGAAGTATCTGTCTGTTGCGGTAGATGCAGAAACAGACCCACCTTCACGCCCCCAAATAACACTCGATAAGCAGATAGGATTAGTGAATCAGAATTTCATGTTTTCATTTTCTGCGCAAAGAGCAACCAGCTATTGGGTCGGAATTTATAAAGATAATACATTGTACGAACAAAAGGTTGTCACAAATGAAAATTGTACAGTAAATTACCCTGAGTCCGGAGAATATAGTGTCGCCGTAACTGCGCTCAATAGTGTTGGTTCTGCCCAAAGCTATGCTGGATTCAGATTGGGCATCGAAGGAGATTACGTTCCTCAAAGCTTTACCTTAACAGGAAACAAAACCGTGGCATTGAAAAATGAAGACGTGATGGTTTCCTTTAATGCAGACCTTGCAACAGAATACTGGATAAGCGTTTACCATAAGGGACAATTGCTCGGTAATGACGTTATTCAAGGTCACACATTTACCATGTGTTATTCTGACCTCGGAGAGTACAATGTAAAAGTCATTGCTCGAAACGATTGTTCTTCAACAGACGCAAAGTATTTTAATTTCGTAGTTGTAGATCAAAAATCATTTACAATCCAGTATGATTCCAATGGCGGCGAGAATACCCCAGCTTCAGATGTAAAAATATATGGAGAAGAATATACTTTGAGCAACCAGTATCCAACGAAACCCGGATATAAGTTTAGCGGTTGGAATACAAAAGCAGACGGAAGCGGTGTTTCATATTCGGCAGGCGATGTTTATGATAAAAATGAAGATTTGATTTTATATGCCCTCTGGTCACGTTTCGCCGCTAAAGAAGGCAGTACTGCGGTCATTGACGGCAGCAATATTTACGGCCTTAAAACAAAGCTGACAGCGGCTAATATCAAAAATACATTCCTTGATTATGAAGGCGTTGAAGTAACCTTGACAAAAGCCATTGAGGACGCAAGATATTACGGCACAGGCTCAACGGTAACCGTAAAATATTCAGACGGAACAGAAGAAGTTTATACAATAATTATTTTCGGCGACATTGACGGTAATGCGATCATCGACAGCGACGACGCTTTTTCGGTGCTTGAAGCATCGTATGACAATTCACTATTTAACGCTGCGCAGAAAAAAGCCGCAAATGTTGACGGCGTCCGCAGAATAAGCATAGACGACTACTCGATCATCAACGACGCTGCTCTGGGAATCAGCGAAATTGATCAGACTGCGGTATAATTACATAAAATATTTATTCACGGGGTAAAGCCGAAGCTTTACCCCGTGCGGTTTTCAGATAATTTTTAACATTCTTCGTTAGTCTGCATATTATGCAGTGAAAGGGCAAAAGCTCTTTCAATAAAATAACGGAGGTAAAAGATTATGGCAGTATTTTTTAATCAGGCAACATTGTCATACAACAATACTGTAACAAATTCCAACACCGTAACAGGTGAAATTATAGAAACTCTTTCAATAGTCAAGACGGCTCTTGACACGACCTACACCCAGGGCGACACTCTCGCCTACGCTATCAGCATAATCAACACAGGCGAAGCCGACTACACAGGCGTTACCGTAACCGACGACCTCGGCGCATATCAGTTTGACGAAACGACTCAGCTCCTGCCGCTTGAATACGTTGAAAACTCCGTTCGCCTTTTTGTAAACGGAGGTATTCAGCCCGACCCGAGAATCACTAAAGCAGCCGACCTTGTGATAGAAAACCTGACTATTCCCGCCGGCGGCAGCGTTCTCATCTTTTATGAAGCTGACGTAACGGGCTTTGCTCCTCTCGGCGAAGACGGAGCAATCACTAACACCGCTTCGCTCACGGGCGCAGGTATTTCAGATACGCTCGCTTCAACGGCTGTAACCAGAGCAAGTACTGAGCCTGAGCTCACCGTCAGCAAGTCAATATCCCCCTCAGAAGTTGAAAAGAACGGAACTTTGACTTACTCCTTCCTTATCAGCAACAGCGGCTCTGTTGAAGCCGGCACGGCAGACAACGTTTCGCTAACGGATATCTTCGACCCTGTCCTCAACAATATAAGCGTCACGCTCAACGGAACAGCGTTTTCACCGGCAAATTACACCTATGATGAAACAACCGGAGAATTCGTTACAAATCCCGGCGCAATAACCGTTCCCGCCGCTTCGTTCGTTCAGAATCCCGATACCGGCGAATGGGCTTCTTCACCCGGCTCAGTTTTGCTTATTATTTCAGGAACAGTATAAAAATTAACTTTTTTTCACAGGTAGGATAACTCTTACCTGTGTTTTTTTATTCAATGATGTGTTTTTTATTGACAATAAATACTTCTTTGTTATATAATTATTTATTATATCAGAGGTGATAAAATGCGTGAGATAGATGTAAAAACTATATCCGAAACAGTAGCAAGGCTCTGTATTGACGCAAACATTCACCTGCCCGACGACGTTAAAAACGCCATAGGCAGATGCCGCGAATGTGAAGACGGAAAAATTGCCTGCGGTATTCTTGACAATATAATTGAAAACTACAAAATTGCCGACAGTCAGGATATGCCTATCTGCCAGGATACGGGCATGGCCTGCGTTTTTATCGAAATAGGTCAGGACGTTCACCTCACAGGCGGCAATCTTTATGATGCGGTAAACGAAGGCGTCAGAGTCGGATACCGTGACGGTTATCTTCGCAAATCCGTTGTAAAAGACCCCGTCAGACGAGGCAACACAGGCGACAACACTCCTGCCATGATATACACCGACATTGTCGACGGCGAAAATATCAGGATAACCGTTGCGCCAAAAGGCTTCGGCAGCGAGAATATGAGCGCGATACGTATGTTCAAACCGTCAGCCGGGATAGAGGGAATCAAGGATTTTATCATCGAAACCGTTGAAAACGCAGGACCTAATCCCTGCCCGCCAATGGTTATAGGCGTCGGTATCGGCGGCACGTTTGACAAGGCGGCTCTGCTTGCCAAAAAAGCGCTTCTTCGCCCGCTCGGCAGTCATAACGATGACGAATATTACGCTGAGCTTGAAACGGAAATGCTCGAAAAAATAAATGATCTCGGCATCGGCCCTCAGGGATTCGGCGGAAGGACTACCGCATTGGGATTAAATATAGAAACGCTTCCTACTCATATTGCGGGAATGCCCTGCGCTATAAACATAAACTGCCACGTAACAAGGCATAATACGGAGGTAATATGATGACTAAAAAAATCACGCTGCCTCTGACAGAGGAACTCGCCAAAACTCTCAAAGCCGGCGATTCCGTTTTGCTTACAGGCACTATTTACACTTCGCGTGACGCAGGTCATAAAAGAATGTGCGAAGCTCTCGCAAGAGGTGAAAAGCTTCCGTTTGACCCGACTGACGCTACCATCTATTACGTCGGCCCCACCCCTGCAAAGCCGGGCAAGATAATCGGCTCGGCAGGACCAACGACCAGCGGCAGAATGGACGCTTATGCGCCGACTCTTATGAGCGTTGGCGCAAGAGGAATGATCGGCAAGGGCGCAAGGCTGCCCGAAGTCATCGAAGCTATGAAAAAATACAGCGGAGTTTACTTCGGCGCTATCGGCGGAGCGGGAGCTCTGCTTTCGGAATGTATAAAATCCTGCGAACTGATAGCTTATGAGGATCTCGGCGCAGAAGCTTTGAGAAAGCTTTACGTTGAGGATATGCCGCTCGTTGTAATAATCGACAGCGAAGGAAACAACCTTTACGAATCAGGTCGCAGCGATTACCTTAAAAACAGAAGCAAAGAATAATTTTTTTGCAATTTCTTTATCAGTAACTATTTTTTCACAAAGGTATTACAAAAATTGCCTTCATCAGCGATACGGCGTTTTGCCGCTTGAAGAAGACAAAATTTTTTGGATATAAATTTCAGCAAAAGAGGTCTTGAAAATGGATTTGAAATCAATCATCAGCAAAAAAAATGAAGCCGCAAAATATATGGTCGATGAGATTACATATATTATTAAAACGTTCGGCAAGCGTGACCCCGGTTCTGAGGGCGAAAAGAAAGCCTGCGAATATATGGCGAAAGTGCTTAAAAATGACTGCGGATGCGACAGCGCAGTAGTTGAAAGCTATGAAGAGCATCCCGGTTCATTCTACGGCTGGCTTTATCTTACGATCACTCTCGTTCTTCTTTCGGTCATCGCTTATTTCTTTGTTCCGATCATTTCGGTTATATTTACCGCTCTCGGATTGCTGATCGCTCTGCTTCAGTTCGGTCTTTATAAAAAAGCAGTTGACTTTGTTTTCCCGAAAAAGACCGGTCACAACGTTTACGCAATCAAAAAGTGCAAGGGCGAAACAAAGCGCAGAATCGTTTTTAACGGTCATCCGGACGCTGCGTGGGAATGGCCCGTAAACTATATGCTCGGCGGCGTAGGATTTGAAGCTCACGCAATCATCGGCTTTGCAGGCGCTTTCTACTTCCTTGCAATCGCAATTATTCAGACTGTTAAATACGGCATTGCAGCAGGAGCAGATACGTCTGAAACGATGGGCAAGCTCGGATTATGGGGATTGATTTTTGTTCCGTTTATTTTCACTCTTTACTTTATGAGCAACGACAGAAAAGTTGTTGACGGTGCAAACGATAACCTTTCAGGCTGCTATATGGGCATTTCAATTCTTAAAGCGCTTAAAGACGAAGGCATTGAGCTTGAAAACACTGAACTCGGCGTTATCCTTTCAGGATCAGAGGAAGCGGGACTCAGAGGCGCTATGGCATGGTGCGAAGCTCACAAAGGCGAATTT
>CADAMY010000122.1 GCA_902789095.1 Oscillospiraceae bacterium
TAAAACTTCTTCGCCGCTTTTAAATGTTACCGTATACGCTTTAAGCTTTAAGGACGATGTCGCTCTGCTGATATTTTCCGCCATTGCGTCAACGTCTGATTGTCTGCCGACATACAGATTCCTGACTACTGCATTTACAGCTTCGTTAAGAGCAGAAACAGTTGACTCTGTATAAATGGTAAGGTCGGCGGGAATAGCCGAAAGCGCTTTATCAACTTTTGTATAGTCTGCTTTATTGTCGCTTTCATATCCGCAGGCGGTACAGATTCCGTTTATATCAAATGTGTGATCCGTTTTTAAGGAAACATATGAACATACCGAGCAATTCTGCCAATGCTTTAAAGAATCGCAGTAATAAACAAAAGAATGTGCTTCTGCCTTTTCATATCCGCAATCGTTACAAACATATCTGTGATCCGCTTCGCTGCCAACTAAATTGAAATTATGATCGTTAATTTCACCCTCATAACCGCAGTCCTGACAGCGATACCCGTGACCTGATGAAGTGGAGAACATAATCAGATTATGTGCAGACGAGCTTTTAACATATCCGCAGATATCGCACAAATAATCATGAACCTGACCCTTGTTTATATATGAAAAGCTGTGCTCATGAGCAGTATCAGTATATCCACAGTCAGGACAATATCCTATATGGGTAGTCAGCATCTGCGAATAATTTATAAAGTGGGAACTTGTCTGCTGAGCATATCCGCATTTTTTGCAAACGCTTGAATGTGTAGTCGAATCGTAGCTGTAATCAAATAAATGCGTTTCTGTTTCCTGAGTATAATCACACTCTGTACAATACAATCTGTGAGTCTGAGCATTTTTATCATAAACAAGATTGTGAGCTGAGTCAGAGAGTTTATATCCGCAGTCTGCACATACAACAGAATGTGTCATACTGTCTGTCGGAGGTTTGTTGAAAGTAATCAATATATTTTCAGCTTTGCCAGGTAAAACAAACTGAATGTAGTAATAGTTAATATTATTTAACAAATTGACTTTAAAAGATTGACTTTCATTATCAAACTCAACAGATTTTATCGGATAATGTGGAGACAGGCTTCTCAAATATCTGCCGCTGCACATGGTTACGCCGTCTGCGTAATAGGTTTTTACATACCATGGGTTACGATTCTGCGCAGGAATCTGTGACACACTGTTATCCAGAAATTTTATATATACGCACGCATTGTCACCCGCCGAACGCAGCGCATCACACGGCATAAGGCTTGTAGTAAAGGCGTTATTATAGTCTGCGAGCTGATTAGTATTTGGATTTATCCATTTGTTATTATAACTGTTTATATTATAGTTAACTGACGGAGATTCGCCTACAATAAAATCCATCTGAGCTGAAATACCGCTTGCAGTTTTTGCGGTTACGGTAACACTTCCGCTGTTCCTTGCCGTCAGGACAGCAGAATTACTGTAACTTCCGGTTGACACAACAGCCACCGATGTATCTGATACAGACCATCTGATATCTTTATCATCAGCCGTATCCGGGGTCAGTTGAGCGTTGATATTTATCTGTTTGCCCGGATAAAGATTACTGCTGTTATCCGCATACAAGGTTAATCCTGAAGCATTCTGAGTACTCTCACCGTATTTTACCGTTCTGTCATATCCTGCGCCGTAATTTACAAGATGAATACTTTTTTCATTCTTATTTACAACTACTACGTTGAACGACGTTTCAAGACGGGTATTTGCCGTTTTTTTCTGAGCTGTTTCTTCAAAAAAGCCTGATTTATTTGTATACTCATTTTCTCTGCCGTTGAGTGAGTTGGGAATTGTGATTCTCGGTATTTTGGCTGTACCAAATGTACCGACAACAAAGTTATGCGTATGCCCGTTAAGGAAGCATATGACAGACGCCTGATTTTTGCCTGTGTAATCATAACTGATATTAACGCCGTCATGGCTAAGATTCACTTTTGAGCCTGATGTATAAGCGTTTATTATTTTAACTAAATCAGTACTTTCCATCTGCCATGTAACGCCGTTTGTATCTGTATAAGTTGATTTCAGCCAGAAACCGGGAGGATAATGACCCATCAGAATTATTCCCCAATCATCAGCGTCATTTTTTGAGGATAAATCAAGTGCAGAAGTAAACCATTGAAGCTGAGCTGCCGAAAACCGAAAAGCTGTAAATCCGCTTGTACTTTCAGGAAATGCAACCCCTTCACTATCACAGGTGTTCAAGTATATAACACGGATTTTCTGCTTTTCATAATCGTGAAAGCCGTAATTATCACCGGTGTCAGAATCGTCAGTATTATTCTTTCCGAAAACCTGGTAAAGTTCAGCCTGAGTGTAAAAATTTGTATTTTTATAATTATAAGGCAACACATCGTGATTGCCGATCATCCAATAATTAGGAATATCAAAAGCAGCGTCGGCAAACGCTTGCTTAACTTTTTGAAAATGTATGTCACATGCGCTCTTTGTAGTTGTTCTTGCTCCTGTAGTATAATCGCCTAAATTGCAGAAGCCGTCAAAGCCGACGCGCATTTTAATATAATTCATCGCCTTGCCGGCATTCATAATATTTTCAACGTCACCGGCAGACGCATAATGAGAATCCGACGCACAGCCGAGAATTAAAGAATCTTCCTGTTTATAACTCAACACTCGGTCGGTTACAGCCTGTGCTTCGTCATAAACATATTGTTCAGGTGAAGCTGCCGGAATTTCTCCGTCTTCCGCTTCACCGTTGCTGACAGTTTGAAAATTGTGGGTATATGATGTAAACTGAGCGTTATAAACCATATCCGAAGTTGCTGCGCTCAGAGCAGGATCCCATCCGGAAAAAACGTAGTGAGCCGAACTGTCTCCTTCTTTTTTAGGCTCTTCGCCTGAATATACCGGAATTTCTCCGTATGGAACCGTAACTACCTGAAGTATTTTATCAGAGTTTTGAAAAGTTATTTCATAGCTGTCCGCCGCAGCTGCTGAAAGATTGATACCGGTAAGAACATATGCAGACGGGAACATACACAATAGCAGTACAGCTATACATAATAAAAATGATAAAGCTTTTTTAGTATAATAAATCATTTTTCTAAACCTTTCTTTATTTTAAATAATGAATATTATACTATCGCTTTCGTTGTATTGTCACCATTTTTTTATATGAGTTAAACAAAATTAAAATCAATGTCTGATAAATATTCTAAAATAGTAACCGTGCAGCTGAAATAGCTGCACGGTTAATTCACAAATTACCCAAAAGTTTATTTTATCCTTCTTCTCCGTTGCTGAGAGTTTCGGTAACGGGTACCGTTACTTTTTTGTTGTAGCAGGAGAATATATTATCAACATATTCCGAAGAAAGCTTTCTTGTTGCAAGAGATACAAGAGGAACTATAATAAGGCTTCCTACCATCGCAAGAACACCGCAGTTGATCGGGCTCTGAAGAATTGCGGGGAAGATATATTTGGCAACCATATTGAGAATCATGATACCTGAGCCCCAGATAAAGCTGACCCAGCAGGAAACTTTTGTAACCTTTTTCCAGTAAAGGCTTACAAGGAACGGCCCGAGGAATGAGCCTGCAAGAGCGCCCCATGAAAGTCCCATGAACTGAGCTATGAAAGCTACCTTGTATTTGTACTGGATAACAGCGATTACAGCTGAAATAACAATAAATACAGCTATGAAAATTCTGATCGTAAGAAGGTTTTTCTTCTCGCTGTTCTTCTTATAAATAATCGGATCAATAAAATCAAGCGTCAGAGTAGATGCTGAAGTAAGAACGAGCGATGAAAGAGTTGACATCGACGCCGAAAGAACGAGTATAAGCGTTACTCCGATTACAAACGGTGAAAGATGAGAGAGCATTGCAGGAACTACCGCATCGAATCCGTCTTTAGCAACGTCGATATTGAAAAGTCTGCCGAATCCGCCGAGGAAGTAGCATCCGCCTGCAACGATTACTGCAAAAACTGTTGAAATAACAGTACCTGTATGAACTGATTTTTCATCTTTGATTGCATAGAATTTCTGTACCATCTGAGGAAGTCCCCATGTGCCGAGAGACGTAAGTATAACGACGCCTAACAAACTCAGCGGATCAGGACCGAAGAACGAAGCAAATACGCCGGGCTGAGTTGATGCCGCAGGATCCGAAACGTTAGCAAGAGCGTCAAGCGAGCCGAGGAATCCGCCGTTGATTTTAAGAACGCTTAGTATAATCATAACGATACCGATGAGCATTATTATACCCTGAATAAAATCGTTTACAGCCGTCGCCATATATCCGCCTGCTATAACGTAAACAGCGGTAAGAACAGCCATAACAGCTATACAATAAGCATAATCAAAATCAAATGCCATTTCAAACAGACGGGAAAGTCCGTTATAAAGCGACGCAGTATAAGGAATAAGGAAAATGAAGATTATTACCGACGCCGCAAGCTTTAAGCCTTTGCTGTCAAATCTTTTTTCAAAGAACTGCGGCATCGTAGCAGAGCCGAGGTGCTGAGTCATGATTCTCGTTCTTCTGCCGAGGATAACCCACGCAAGAAGCGAGCCTATAAAAGCGTTGCCGAGACCTACCCAGGTTGAAGCTACGCCGAACTTCCAGCCGAACTGGCCTGCATAGCCTACAAAAATAACTGCGGAAAAATAAGACGTACCGTAAGCAAACGCCGTAAGCCAGGGTCCGACGCCTCTGGAGCCGAGAACGAAGCCCGAAACGTCCGTACTCTTTTTACGGTAAATAAAGCCTACCGTGATCATTACCGCAAAGAACGCAATGAGCAAAATGATTTTGATTGCCAATTTAATCAACCTCTTTCCGTATAACAAAAACAGAAAAATTAATTTAACTGTTTCTGATTTTGAAACACCCGAAAAAAATCCTTTGTTTTTCAAGGTGCAAATACATAATACAACATAAAAATCCATTTGTCAACGCTTTATCACTTAAAAGCTTTAAATTGCTAAACTGGTTAAAATACATCAAGATAAAAATTATTATTAATCAATCTGCCGTATTATCTTTTATCAGCAGCCGCACTAAAAACATCAGGATTTACACAAAGTCAAAAAATATCTCAATTAATCATTGAAATAAATAAAATTATAATATATAATAAATTCATAAGTATTTGAAAGGAATGATAAAAATGATACTTAAATTTATTAATCGGATTATCGCAACAGCTCTTGTGCCAATAATTCTCAGCACTTCATCACCGATTTTTATGATCAAAAAAGCTGTGAACAAAGAGTCTGAACTCATAAGCCTTTCGCAGAGCGATGTTATCACAGAGGACATTCACATCACGGCTCACAGAGGAGTAAACGCTCTTGCGCCGGAAAACACCCTCCCCGCTTATGAAAAAGCAGTTGAGCTCGGTTATTATTCTGCTGAATGCGACATAAGACTTACAACAGACAACGTCTGGGTACTCAACCACGGTCCGTTCCTGAGCAGCAGTTACGCTCAGATAGGCAGAGCCGAAAACTTTGACTATGAAACTCTTAAGACCTATACTATTGACAGCGGCGCAAACTTCTGGGAATATCCCGATCTTCACATCGCTACGCTTGATGAATTCCTTGATGTTTTCGTAGGCAGTCAGACAAGACCTCAGATCGAAATCAAATCCAAAGACTACGGAATGCTTTACACCGTTGTTGATGCAGTAAGAGCAAAAGATCTTGAAAAGCAGGCTATCATTATCTCTTTTGATTATAAACAGCTCCAGACAATCAGAGAGTACGACAGCGAAATCGAGCTGTGGTATCTGGTTTACGGCATCACTCAGAAGAGCATTGACAAAGCAAAAGCACTCGGCAACTGCTGGCTTTCAGCCGACCGTTCGCTCAATAATGAAAAGAGCATCAAAAAAGCTCTTGATCAGGGCGTAGGTCTTTCAATCTGGACGATCAATTCCATCAAGGACGCTGAAAAGCTCTACAAGCTCGGCTTAAGATATATGGAAACCGACAAACTCTGCAACTGAACATACAAAAAAATGACCGGCTGCCCGAAAGCAGCCGGTTTCAGACTGTCGATAAAGCCGCAAGAACATTTGCAAACGAAAAAAGGATTTTACAAGTTCCAAATAAAAATTGATAAAACATGTAGAAAACAGAAATAGTTACCATTGGTAAAAGGTTCTATTATAATAACAAACTGGTAATGATTGCAATGATTAAATTACATACTAATGATATGGCAACTGAATTTGTTAAACATTTTGAAGATTTATCTTATAGAAAAACATATTGGTGTTATGAAGTAAGAGGAAATGAGGTTTGGATTGTTTGGTCTGCAAACAAACAATTTATTAACTTTATTGCTTGAGAAAGGAGGAAGTTGGAGATGTTAGAAATGTTAGGAGTTATTTTGTCGAGACCATCCCAAAAATTGTGTAAACCTCCAAAAAGGTGTAAAATAGGAGCACCAAATTGGAGGTATTATTATGAGCAGCAGAAAGAACAGAAGCCCT
>CADAMY010000123.1 GCA_902789095.1 Oscillospiraceae bacterium
GAATAATAATTATTGAAGCTCTCAGCGTCATAATAATGTCTGCTGTTTATATCAACATTCATTTCATTTCTTAATTGAGAAGAGTCATAAGCAGTTATGCTCACATCAGTCCATGCGAAATAGTTGAACAGATTATTGTATCCTGCCGCATCAATTACCGATGTTCTTGATCCGATTCTGAATGTAACAGTTTCGCCCTTCTGCGGTATCGGTCCGCTTATGGCGGCGGAATTTGACGTTGTGATAACTTCGCCCGATGGAGTATATTCAAAAGAAGTCGTTGACCCCGAAGAGTACGGTGTGCCTGTTGAATAATTACATAATGAATAGCTGTAATTATTGCCCCTGTCACTCTGTACCGAAATTGAGGTGTTGTATCCGTCTATTTCGGTAGCCCAAATATTTGAAATACCTATGCTGTGCTGATGGTTTCTGCCGTAGGTTGTAAAATCAGCCATAACTATATTGCCGAGCTGTGACAAATCCGAATATCTTGCCCTGTCAACGTAATAATGGGTCTTGCTTGTCGAGCCGTTCTGGTACGTTCTGTTCCAGACGTGGAACTCGTTGAAATCGTACGTGTCGTTACCTTCAAGGTTATAAATCGCACTTCCGTTGTCGTCAGTTGTTGAATAAGTCAGCGTATTCTGCTCGTTTGTATTGAGCATTCTGATTTTACCGAAAAGATACGCATACGAATAGCTTGTTGAATGTGAGACTTCGCTGACTCCTGCGCCTTTAGGATATTTTTTTATCAGAAGAGAGATCGTATAATTAATATCTTCTGTCAGCGTATCGATTTCCTGCTGTGAAGAAAAATCAAAAGAATCAGCTTTTTTAAGAAGAGAATCAAGAGCCGAATAATTTTCGTAATCTGATGAATTCAGCTCCCTTGCCCTCTGATAAGCTTCGGTAAGATTAGAAATATCAAAATCCGAGCCCGAAACTTCATAAAAGATTGCAGAGTTTCCTCTCATGTTTTCCGCCGCAAGCGAAGCGCATCCGTTTGAATCCAGCGTAACCATCGAAACAGACGGTGTAAGCTTCGACGCCTCAACATATTTATTCCTAAGCTGGCTGTAATACAGATTTCTTGCGTCTGAGTCGCTGAGAGTTGTCGGTGAATCAATCGCCGGATCATCTGGCGACCATGCAAATTTATCGTCTGTTATACCGTAAGTATTCCTGTCCTGCCACCATTCGTCAAAGTAGTTGCAGGAATCGTCTAAATTATACCGTTTAACCATAACCGTTTTACCTGCCAGCTCCGGCATCGTAATATCAAAATAATAATCGTTAAGCGCATTGTAGCTAATATCGTTTTTAAAGTTATACGCAAGAAACTTCATTGTTTTTGTGCTCTGATTATAGGATGCTATACAATCAGCCTCTGCATCAGAAGGCTGATACTGGATAGTCTTTCTGGCGTTTATGCGATCATCGCCGACCATTTTATAAACAGATTCGGCAACGTGATACGCCATTGTAGGATAACCTTTGCCTATATCTGACGACGAAGTCCACGACCACATGGAAAAATAATCTATATCGGCATCTATCATAGTTTTGTAAAGACGGGCGTCATAAGCCGCCTGCCATGTATGACCGACGCATCTTGTAGCAAGGTCGCCTGAGCCTGATCCCTGATTTACGCCGGCAAGAATTCTTCCTTCGTCAAATCCGTATGCTAAATTATTGAGACCCTTAGACTGAGCGTAGCTGCGCAGAAAATCAATGCTCTGCGCTGCGGTCATTCCGCTTGTATATTCGCCTGGCTTCATATCGTAAAACGACGAAGCAAGGTAACTCAAAGGCACACCGGAGTTAGTTCCCGTTGCATAATTATATCCGCTTGCAATATGGTCAATAAAATTTCTTTCGTCCCATGCTCCTTCGGTAACGGTCATGGAATGAGCGCCGATATACACGTTTTCTCTGCCGAGTTTATTTACAAGAGCCTGAGCCGTATAATCATAAAGTTTACAGTAGCCTGTCATCGTCTGAGACGCATTGCCCGTATAAAACCAGTCATCGTTTTCATACTCGGTCAGCACTCCGAATCGCCAGCTCCGCACTTCATCAATACCGAATCTTGCAATAAGATAATCGGTAATATTTTCAATATAAAGCATATATTCAGTATATTTATCATCGTCAGGCGGAAACGGATTGAAACAGAAACCGGTATCATGCTTCTTTGACGGGTTGCCTTTCATAGTAAAATAGAACGGAACGTTGCCGAACTTGATCAGCGGTTTTGCACCGAGATTCAGCACGCCCTGACAAGCATCGCCGAGAATAATCAGGTTCTGCTCTATTATATTTCCGTTTGAATCAATTATATCCCTTTCTTCGTCGCCTCCGGTTGCAGTCATGAGCTCGATGTACTCGACAAATGAAATATCCGTTTCACCGTCAGGCTGAGCGTTTACCAGCGAGCGGTGATTCCATGTATTCATGTATCCTACAATGTTTTTGATTTTTGTACCTGTAAAATCGTTTGAATTGATCGCATAAACCGAAGAATTATCCGCTGCATCTGATCTGATTGACACAGCCGGACAAGCACAAATGATCAGGCATATTGCCATTATTATACTGATAAATCTATTTACCTTTTTCATTTTCACAGCCTCAAATCCAAATTTAATTAATTTTTTGATATGCATTTAAATATTCATTATAATAATATTACTTACATTATAACACTTATTTTATTTAATAAATTCTATTTTGGAATTAACTGGTGCAAACTGAAAAGAAGCAGGTTTCCCTTCTTAATCAGCTTAAATGCCTGTTTAATCGATTTTATACTTTCACAATAGCTGACTTGATCCGCAGAACGTCAACCGCTTGCCGACTGAAATATCGGTAATTGTCATCTGTTATTTGCAAATTATATTGATTTTTGTGCAAAGTATTCGAATAACTTGAAAACACCGGCAGATACGAATATAATATTATCAAAAGGGGGAGTTATATGAACCTGCGAATTCTTCTTGATCCTAATGACGATTTAAGAAAAGAGCTTGACTCATTAGGTATTACCGACGATGAAAGTTCCGAGTATATTCTTACAAGGAAGAATATGAGCGTCAATTTTATTCAGGTAAAAAAGGATGATCGCCTGTTTTATATCGACGTAAGCGATATTGTATATATCGAAAGCCTGGGGCATGATGTTTATGTGCATACAGCCGACGATAATTACGTTACACGCGAAAGACTGAAACAGCTTGAAAAGCTTCTCGATCCGGAGCAGTTTTTAAGAGTCAGCTCCTCCGCCATTATCAACACAAAGCAGATCAAACAGATTGAAGCGTCAATTTTTCAGAAGTTTATTCTGCATATGCAAAACGGCGCAAGGGTTGACGTGACTCGATCTTATTACTATATTTTTAAAGACAGATTCAACATTTAAGGAGGTATGAAATATGTTTGGAATAATCAGCGTTCTTATAATCCCGGCGTTTATTTTTTTACCAATAATAATTGCTCTGATATATAAAATCTTTTATAACAAGCATATCAACAGCGGTAAAGGCAGAAAATGGATATCGCCGCTTTCAGCAGGATTAATATCGTTTATTGTTTTGACAATTGCTGCAGTTACGGCAGTATCCGCTGCGTTTGTTTCTTATAAATTCAGCCCCGAACGATATCTGGAGATGGATACAACAAAAAACACCTCGGTAACTTTGACCGAGGAGGAATTCAAAAATTCCGCATTTACCGCATTTAACGGAAGAGGAGTAAGCGGCTATAAGCTTGAAAACAAGAAAACGGATGATTTTGATTATCAGCTTTATTCCAAGGTAAACGGCGGACCCGTGTCAATGCCTGATTATGTTATCATCATCACCTATACCGGCGATAAAGAATATGCCTCCGCTTATGCTGAAAATAAAGTAATAGATAAAAGCGGCGGTTCCTCTCAAGGTGAGGGCATTGCAAAATCCAAAAAATACTATGCTGTTATTGACGGCAGCAACATTGTTTACAAAAACAAAAACGGCAAGACGGTTGACATAAAATACAGCCTGGCTTATTCGCTGAAATTAAATCCGGAAACGGATGAAGCGTTGCTGATCAACGGAGAAATCCAGCCTGCTGCATCATTTGAGATCGAATTAAATTAATATTAAGACGACAAAAGAAGCCTCGGCAGTGCCGAGGCTTTCGTTCTGTCTTATTTTACAGCCGCATTATTGATTACCGGCTTTTTATAATCGAAATAATAATTGAAATTATATATCTGATTACTGAAATGATTTTTTCTATGAATGTCTGCTCTGATGCTGTCGGTTTTTCGTCTTTTTCGGGCGTCTGGTCAATAAGATCAAGATAGTCACGATATGCCTGAGTTTCCATCAGCTCATCTGTTGACATTGTCTGATCAACTTCTGAAAGCAGCAGCCCTGCCTGCTCAAGCAGGATCACGTCTGAAGAATTGACTTCGCCGTCGTGGTTGCAGTCAGCCGCCGTATACTTCGCTTCGCCGACTTGCTCACGGGTAAGCATTCCGTTTGCGATGCAGTTTACAATAAAAGCATCCTGAGCATTGTAAATTCCGTCGCCGTCAACATCGCCGAAAATGATTGCCGTATAGCTTTCCGCAACAGATGCGTCGCTCCATTTTACAACGTCGATTTTCGTTCCCGTGCCGAGCTTTTCATTGCCTTTTTCTGCAACTATATCGCACCCTGACGTGTCAAACGAAAAGTATTCAAACATATCCGTATCAGTAAACGGCTTAATACCGTAGATGTAATTTTTCTCTTTATCAACGACTATATTCTCATCGTTTGAAGCGTAGCTGTAAAGACTCACATCTTTAAAATCGAATCCGTAATAATTCGCAAGAGCCTGATTATTTGAGCCGCATCCGTAAACGGTTATCGGCTTCCCTTTCGGGTTGGAACAGGCTAAGAAATTAGACGTGCTTATGCTGCCGGCGCCGGATTTAATACTTGTATCAAGCAGAATTATGTTTTCAAGATTGTTGAAATCGGAGAAAAAAGAATCATTAACTATAAGATTATCGTTGAACACTATCGTCTTTACAAACTCTGCGGATCTTTTCCAGGGAGTAACCGGTCCGCTGACTTCAACAAGCATCGTGGCTACACGGTTTGAGCCGTCCGCGCCTTTGTAAAGATTGAGCACGCCTGTATCTCTGTTCCATACAAAGTAAGGATTATTGCCGATATTTGACGAGCCTATATCTAAGTACAGTGAGCCCGTAATAATCGCATCTGTCTTTTTGATCTGCAAAGCTTTATTAATGGCTGTTTCTAACTTTGAAGCGGCTGTGTCAACCGCATTCTGATTTGCGCTGCTGTCAGATAAAACTTCAAGCGCCTGATTATATCTTACAATTGCTGTTTCGTATGCCGCGCGGCAGTAATCCGAAAAATCGGTTGATTCAAACAGCTCGATCGCATTTAATAATTTCTGCCTGTTGACGTCGCCGACCACTGCGTCAAAATAAGGCTCTGCGCTCTGATCAATATATTTGCCGGCGTCTTCCATACACATATCGGAATCATTTGAATCAATCACGCCGTCGTGATTGCAGTCTGCCGCAGCCCAGACCGCAGGGCTTAAATCGGCTTTTGAATATCCTTCTTTACCGTTGATTATTGCTTCGTAAGACACCCTGCCGGCATAAAGATCAAGCACGTCATAAATATTTGCCGCACAGTCGCCGTTTAAATCGCCGTAAATAATAACGGTATAAGTATCAATCACCTCGCCTGAGTCATCGGTAAGGTTTACCTTTGTTCCTGTGCGGACATATTTATCGTCAACGACGGCATTGCAGTTTACTGCTTCGATTTGTGAAATCAAATCATTCGGTTTAAGTCTGTAAGTAAGACCTGTGATATATTTGCTTTCCCAAATTTTTATTTTCGCATCATCTTTCGCCCGGATCTCAGGCGAACCTGCTGCTGCGGCGCATAAAGGCAATGATAATATAAACAGTATAAGGGAAAGCATGGTCGCTGAAAACTTTACAGTACGTTTATTCATAATCAAGACCTCCTTAATCAGTTCTTTTATTTTTGCATCATTATAAAGTTGAAATAAAATCGCTGCGGTATTAAACCGTCAATCGGATTTATGTATCATTTTACAACAAAGGTGAACATTTCTGTTTCTGTTGTTTTGCCGAATTTTGCCACCGCCCGCATTTCAACATTCATCCTCATTGATCTGTTTATAGTCCATATTTCGTATGAAATATTTTTACTGTCAGATGGAACTTCATTGCCGTTTGCATCATAACATTTTATTTTTGCTTTATCCCTTGAATATGTCGCTGTTGTACCGTCGGGATTGACAAACGCTATTTTGTCGGGTC
>CADAMY010000124.1 GCA_902789095.1 Oscillospiraceae bacterium
ATTTCTGCCTTTTATATAATTTCTCATTGCCCTGTGATTGTCGCCCGCGCCCGACTCGTTGCCGAGTGACCAGAAAACAACGCAGGGGTGATTTTTATCACGCTCATAAAGGCGAACTGCACGGTCAACGTAAGCTTTCTGCCATTTCGGGTCGTCAGAAAGCGAGTTCCACTGGTCACACCATTTATCGTGATCGATCGTGATACCCATACCGTGACATTCAAGATCTGCCTCGTCAACGACCATAAATCCGAGCTTGTCGCAAAGCTCCGTAAATCTCGGGTCGTTGGGGTAATGTGACGTTCTGATAGTATTTATATTGAAACGCTTGAAAATATACAGATCCTCAAGCATATGCTCATACGGTGTATAAACCGAAGACAGGGTGAGAATCATGCCTGTTTACGCCGTACATCTTAACCTTTTTACCGTTGAAATAGAAGCAGGAAGAATTTATTTTTACTTCCCTGAGTCCCGTATTGACAAGTATAACCTCATCCCCGCAATACAGATAAAGCTTATAAAGCTGTGGCTTCTCAGCGCTCCAGAGCTGAGGATAGTCAATGCGAAGAGCCAAAGAGTCTCCGCTTATATCGCCCTGGGAAAATATCATTCCGTCAGGTGAAAGAAGCTTGTAAGCGACACTGCATTCGCCGGCAAAATCAAGCTTTAAATTATAATCGCATTTAGTCAGCTTTTTATTAAATGAAGTTTTGACTTCAATATCTTTTATGTAGCCGCTCTTATCTCTTGCGAGAATATATGTTTCACGGAAAATACCGCTGAGCCTCCACATATCCTGATCTTCAAGGTAACTGCCGTCGCACCATTTGAAAACGAGCATTGCAATGCGGTTTATGCCCTGAGAACAGAGCTCTGTAATATTGAACTCGCTCGTTGAATGGCTGACCTGGCTGTAACCTGCAAACTGACCGTTTATCCACAGATAGAAGCAGGAATCCACGCCTTCAAAATTGAGGAAAAGCTCACGCTCAGCCATTTCGGGAGTAACCTCAAAATCACGGATATATACGCCGCAGGGATTATCGTCCGGCACGAAAGGCGGATCGATCGGGTAAGGATAGTTTACGTTTGTATAATTCGGTTTATCATAATCCCTGTGAAGCAGCATCTGCCAGTTCATCGGCACGGGGATAGGCTCGTAATCTTCACAGCCGTAATCTTTTTCATAAAAATTATCGTTGATTTCAGTTATATTATTGAAAAAGTGAAAATTCCACTGACCGCAGAGTGAAGTGAAATAAGGCGAATTCTCTCTTCTCTGGTCAGCCTGCTCCTCAGCGGCAAATGGTATAAAATACGCTCTCGGCGGCTCGCATCCGAGATGTAATATTTCGGGATTTTCATAATATTTATCTATTCTGAGCATATTATAATCCTTTCTTTATTCAATGTTTTTCAGAGCGTCAAGCTCCTCTTTTTCAACCTGGATCTTTTTATCTTTTATAAGTTTTACATCGTTTCTCGAATAAGTTGCCGGTGCTGCGTCCTCTCTTCTGTCAAGCTGGACTTTGAGAGTTCCTCTTAACAGATTGACGTCAACTACCTTGCCTCTGCCCTCCGGAGTGTCTACAATAGCTCCGATTTTCGGGGTGATCCTGAGCAGATGATCATAAGCGTCCTGCTCATATTTCAGGCAGCACATAAGCCTCCCGCAGGTTCCGCTGATTTTTGTTGGATTGAGCGATAAGCCCTGTTCCTTTGCCATTTTAACGGTAACAGGCTGAAAATCGCCGAGGAATGTTCCGCAGCAGAACGGTCTGCCGCATATTCCGAGTCCGCCGAGCATCTTGCTTTCGTCACGGACACCGATCTGGCGAAGCTCGATTCTTGTATGGAACACGCTTGCAAGGTCCTTGACAAGCTCGCGGAAATCAACTCTGCCGTCTGCCGTAAAATAAAAGATAATCTTGCTGCCGTCAAAAGTGTACTCAATATCAACAAGCTTCATATCAAGATTATGCTTTTCTATCTTCTTTTCGCAGATTTCAAGAGCGGACTTTTCTTTTTCTTTGTTTTCTTCAACTTTTTTAAGGTCATTTTCATCGGCGACTCTGAGAAGCTTTTTAAGGGGTTTTACAATTTCCTCCTCGGGAACTTCGTGATTGCCTGTTGCAACCGTGCCGCATTCCACTCCGCGCGCAGTTTCAACTATTACTTTATCGTCTTTTGATAATGTATGTCCGTCGGGATCAAAATAGTAAACCTTACCGACTTCTTTGAATCTTACGCCTATTACTTCAGCCATAAGTCTGTTTCTCCTATCCCCTCACGCTCTGCCTTAGTACGCTGCATATTCTTGTAATAAGGAGGTTGAGGTTTGCATTTTTATTAAGTAATGAATTAAATTCGTCAGTATTTTTTATCATTCTCAGAAGGTTAGAAAGAGATACTTTCTCAGCGAGCATTCTTTCCGCCTCAGAGAAAGAGCTGTCAGTTTTCGAATTTTTGATAAACACAGCGTTCCTGAATATTTTCTGCAGTTCGCACACTGTCAGCGAAATCAGTTCCCTGTCCTTTTCAAGAACGCCCGTTGCAGCCATAAAATCGTATTCTGTATGACTCATAAGGCTCATTGCAAGCTTCTGAGCAAGGTCTGAAGCTTCCTTCGTTTTTTCTTCGTCAGAAGAGTCTGAAGAAATCATCGAATAAACGGTTGATCTTGAACGGATAGTTTCAAGCATATTAAGAGCATGATCACACAGAAGAATGAATCTTACTCCATTAGGCGGCTCTTCAAGAATTTTAAGAAAAGCATTCTGAGCGCTCGAATTCATAAACTGAGTTTCTTTGAGAATGCATACCCGTCCGTCGGCTTCATTCGGCTTGACGTAAACCGCCGGAGTTATACTTCCCCTGACAATTTTTACGGAAAACTCCTTTTTGCCGCTTTCGCGCTCAAAGACGTTTACATCAGGATGAATACCTGACATTATCTTTCTGCAATGACGGCAGAGTCCGCACGGTTTTTCCCCCTGATTTTCGCAAAGTGAAGCCGCCGCAAGAAATACAGCAAGCCGCATTCTTTCGCTCTCATCTGCGTTATCAATTATTATCGCATGAGGCAGTCTTCCTGCCGCAATAACACGGGTAAGCTCAGTTTTCAGCTTATCGCTTATCAGATAATCATTTATATCCATAATCACATTTTGTGGAACTGATCTACGTCAAGAACAAAAACAACAGCTCCGCCGACAGTGATCTTAACAGGCACCGAGCTTATCATATCATCTGCAAAAGCAGGTATGGGAGTAGTTGTTTCAACTCTCTTGGAGCAGTTGCGGCGCAAAATCTCAAGCGCTTCGTCAAGTCTTTCGTCATCAACACCCATAATAAGGGTAAGATTGCCTGAACGAAGGAATCCGCCCGTAGTGGAAAGCTTTGTGGCATAAAGCCCCGCTCTGCCTATAGCGTTGAGTATTCTGTGCGAATCGTCATTATTGATTATGGCAATCAACAGCTTCAATTTAATACATCCTTTCTAAGCCGCACTTTTTACAATCGCAATTATAAGCGGCATAGTTATTATTGAGATAAGGCTCACGACCGAAACAGTCTGGGAAGCAAGCCCTGTGTCTTTATTATATTTTGCGCTGAAAAGCACGGTATTATTTGCGCTCGGAGCGCACGATGAAATCATAAGCGCAGTAAGCAGCGTGCCGGTCAAACCTATGAGTTTATATATAAGAAACATTGCCGCAGGTAAAACTATAAGCTTAATCAGTCCCGCAAGAAAAATCTTTTTCTTTTTAAATACAGATTTAAGGTCTGTATTGGCAAGATATGTGCCGAAAATTATCATAGCAAGCGGAGTCTGCATAGCGTCAATATTCGCAACCGGCACGGTGATTATATCCGGCAGATCGATATTCAGCAGGAAAAACGGCAGACCGACCGCAACGCCGAGCACACCCGGATTGAGAATAAGTTTTTTTAGTTCAAACTTCTTCTGCGAATTATCCATAATAAGGACTCCGTGAGTAAAAGCAATCACGTTGAATGCCATTACGACGCCCGAGCAGTAAAATACGCCTTCACTGCCGAGGACTGCATTTGTCAGCGGCAGAGTCATATAACCTACGTTGCCGTAAATAGATGCGTATTTGAATACCGCATTTTCATCCCTTTCGCCTTTTAGATAAACTGGATAGCTTATGGCTATTGCAACAAAGTGCATCAGAAATCCGCAGCCTATTGAAATAAGAAGATTACGCCCTGACGAAGGGGTGAATTCCTGCTTAAAAAACGAATTGATTATCACGGCAGGAGTGACTATGTAAAACAGAAGATTAGTACAGGCTTTTGCCGTTTTTTCGGTATACAGCTTCGTTTTATCGGCGATAAAACCGATGAGAACCATAACGTATAAAATGCCGACCTGCATTGCGGCAATCTGCATATTCTCATAAAAAAGCTGTAAATCAGGCATGGCTTGGACTTCCTCTTAAAATTATTATTGATCGCTGCTGTTTTTGGCGACGGTGTATGCCCGCGCAATCAAAGCTGCAATTACGCCAAGAGCGAGCATAAGAGCGCTGAATGAAACGCCGTAGTTTTCATTGATCATCTCTCCTTTGCCGATGAGAGCCAAAACAGCTCTCGGGATAAAGCAGGCAAGTGAAAATACTGCGCCCGGAATACCGTAAGCAAATAATTTATAGTATGATTCGCCCTTATCGACCTGCGAAAGATTGACTGCGAAATAAAAGAAGAACAGCATTAGGAACGCGCAGGCAAAAAGCTCGATGAAAAGATCGGAAACATTTATGAAGCTGATTTTTGTTTTAAACATCATAAGTAGCTTCATAACCGCCCAGATCGTAGCGCTAAGAGATAAAGCTCTCAATTTAGGCGCAATGTCATTTTTTGAATAAGCCGAGCCTGCAAGCAAAGCAAAATATACTGCTGAAAGCACAGCAAAAACTGCCTGTATCAGGATTATATTTCCGCCCTCCTGAGAGAGGTACTTGGAAAGTGTCAAAGTCGGATTATAGCTGTATTTGCCGTAAATATCCATAAAATCAATAATGCTTGACACCGCGTCTGAAGCAAAGCCGATACCCGCAAGCAAGAAAGCGCAGGCATTGATTTTTGGCGTGTCAATGACCTTTTTGGCAGCAATCGTTTTTCTTCCCGTAAACGCAGTAATAAAGCTGAATATAACCGAAAAGAGCATAACTGCATAGATAATATAAACCGAAAAATTCTGAGCGGAATAAAATCCTGTTTCCGGCTCGATTATTTTGAGATACTGATATATTCTGACAGGCACCATAACGACCAGAGCCGCCGCCGCGCCTATAAACAAACTCATAAAAGGAAACGCCTTTTTATTACTTTTCATAATCAATCACCTAAACTTTATTTTTCTATTCGTTCTGAAGCGGGAACATATTTTCCGCTGATATGAATGTCGTGTATTCTTTCGTCGAGCTTTACATATTCGCGCTTAGCCGCAACGTTCTTATATGCGGGACGGATGATCTTCTTGCCCGTCTCGAGCTCTTCTATTCTGTGAGCAGACCAGCCTGCAACCCTTGCTACTGCAAAAAGCGGAGTGAAAAGATCCTCAGGTATGCTGAGCATTCTGTAAATGAAGCCGGAATAAAGGTCAACGTTTGCGCAGATATTCTTTGAAATACCCTTATACGTTCTGAATATCTCAGGGGTGAGCCTTTCAACAGCGTCAATGAGATTGAATTCTTCCATTCTTCCGCATTTTTCGGCAAAAGCTCTTGCTTCATTTAGCCAAAAATATGGTATGGCAGAAGATGGAGGGCTTATTTTGCCTTTAGTTTATCCTGATGACTTTTTACATTCAGGGCGAGCGCGCATCTCTAGCTTAAAAGATTTAGTTGCAAACTATTATCTTGACGGAATGATTATCTTGGGAGCTCCTGAATCCATGAACAGAGCTTTAGCCGCAATCGAAGACGAATACGGCGGAAAGAAGCCTTATCCTGTGGTTGCATTTTTCCCTCAAGACGATATGCTAGGAATTGAATCGACCTGCGATTTAGTCTTTGAAAGGGCTAGCGAAATAAGCGACGATGAAATGCTTGGTATTGTCGAAGCAACTATAGAATATTTGCCACTTTGCCACGGCAACTTAGAAAACCGAACAGAAATAGAACACGCAACACAAATGCTTTACGGTAAAAAAGGCATAAAACGCTACGTTGACAGCGACACAGGCTTATCACCTGAAAATCACTTCATCTTAGAATAACAGGCACAGCCTGTTTTATAAGGGCACAGCCTGTTTTACAAGGGCACAGCCTGTTTCGTAAAGAGTAAAGGGTTCTTTTAAAAAAGCACTTGAGTATGTAAACACCCTGTGGGGTATGTAAGCACCCTTTGGGTGTGAAAGAGGAATATATGGACTTGGAAAACGCAATACAGATGCAAAACGGACTTTTTGGAAGCGAAAACGACATCAATGCGCTTTTATGCAAAGACAAAATAAAGGCTCTCGTTCTTTCCGATTCTCACTTTAATCGAACTGTTGTTCAAAATATTCTCATTTCAGAAAGTGCAGACATCTTGCTTTTTACAGGAGATGGTATCGGGGACATTATAGAGCTTGCTGCTTTTTTGCCCCCTGT
>CADAMY010000125.1 GCA_902789095.1 Oscillospiraceae bacterium
CTGCATATATTGTAAAGAATGTATAAAGACGCATTAAGTACAGAAAGAATAAGCGTAAACGGAGCAAATTCAAGCCTGAATTTATTGATAATAAGCAGAATTATGAATCCCGTAATGCTTGAGCGGAACATAAACGTTGCCGCCGCTTTTATTTCGCCGCCCTCGATGCGTTCAAATCTCTGGTTGAAAAAGAACTGAAAGCTGAACATTATGACCGCTATTGATAAAAAACCGTAGTATAACAAACTTTTCACCTCGCGGATATTATAAATGTTTTGCCTTTATTAGTCAATATAATGTATTGACAATAATTGATAAATATTATAAAATATTTTCAATATGTTTTTGGAGGCAGAATTATGAAAGATATTGTCAATATTGCCGTTATCGGTCTTGGCGGCCGCGGCTCGGGCATGGCAGAGATAATGTGCAAAATGAAAGATATAAACCTCATCGGCGTATGCGATCTTCATCAGGACAGAATTGACGAAATGGTTGATTTTTGTGTAAACGAAGCTCACAGACCTGCTCCGTTTGCCACGACTGATTATAAAGAGATTTTCAAGCTCGAAGGTCTTGATACCGTTTACGTTGCAACGGACTGGGAAATGCACGTGCGCATTTCGATCGACAGCATGAAAGCAGGAATCCCCGTAGCTATGGAAGTCGGCGGAGCATATACTCTTGATGAATGCTGGGAGCTTGTTGATACGTATGAAGAAACAGGCGTATGGGCTATGATGATGGAAAACTGCTGCTATGACGAGCGTGAAATGATGGTTCACAATATGGCTCGTGACAACGTTTTCGGCAAAATCGTTTACTGCTCAGGCAAATATGCCCATGATTTAAGGGAGGAAGTGGGCTACGGCGATATCGAAGGCCATTACAGACTCAGAAATTACCTCAACCGCAACTGCGAAAACTATCCGACTCACGAGCTCGGTCCGATTGCAAAAATCCTCAACATCAACAGAGGCAACAGATTCACCTCTCTTGTTTCCGTCTGCAGCGGCAGCTTCGGCATGGATTATTATGTCAGACACAATAAAGAGCTCAAACCCTCGCTCGGCGATAAGCATTTCAAGCAGACCGATATAGTAAAAACGTTTATCAAAACAGAAAACGGCGAGACTATCGAGCTTACTCTTGACACCTGCCTTCCTCGTTTTTACAGCCGTGACTTTACCGTCAGAGGTCTTAAAGGATTGTATCAGGGCGACGGCGATATAGTTTATCTTGATAAAGAGTCCTTCAGAAAGAAAGAATGGAGTCAGAAAAACTTCTGGGGCAGAGGCTCACGCTACAACAAAAAGTACGGCGGAAAGCTCTGGAAAGAAACCACGCCTGAAATGCTTGAAGCAGGTCACGGCGGAATGGACTGGTTCATTATCCGCGCCTGGATAGAAGCTGTCAAAAACGATACTCTTCCTCCGATCGACGTTTATGACGCGGCGGCATGGATGAGTATTACTCCTCTGAGCGAGAAGTCGATCAACGAAGGCAGCTCAACGCTCGAGATTCCTGATTTCACACGCGGCAAATATAAAAACCGTGAAGATAAAGCAGAAGGCAGATATGCCATTGATTAACGAGGTGACAAAATGAAATACAACAGCAAATTTATTCAGGACCTTATGGCAAGATACAGCTACCCGGAAGAAGCGGTTGCACTTTTCACAAAAGTTCTTGACGAAATCGACAGCGACCCTGCTCTTGCTGAGCAGTTTGATAAATATTTAAGCCTGTTTTCATCTCATCAGATTCGTATTGACGATGATATGCTCAACGTCCTTAAAGAGCTTGCCGAGGCAAGAGGATACAGCGAATATACGTTCTATTTCGTTTTCCTTCTTCTGCTCACAGAGGATCTGTATAACGATTATAACCTTATCGGCATTGACGAAAAGATTTATTACGACACTATGGACGACCTTCGCTGCAAGCTGCTCGAATGTATAGAATGCGAATACGTTCCGGGTACTTTCGTGCCTCACTGGTTCAACGGATTCTTCAGACTTGAGCGTTTTGCTTACGGCAGATTCCAGTATGAAATAAGCTCATACGGCGAAGATGAAGATTTTGTTATGAAATGCGGTCATGTTGTTAAGAAAGACGACATTTATATCAATTTCCATATTCCGTCATCAGGCGTTTCATTGAACGATGAAGTAAGACTCGCTTCATATAAAGAGGCATACAAGCACGTTAAAGGTCTGTTCCCTGACGGCAACGTTCTTTTCGGCTGCGGCTCATGGCTTCTTTTTGAAAAGCATCGTGAATTCCTGCCGGCAGGTATGAATATCCTTAAATTTATGGACGATTTCGAGCTTGTCCACAGCCATGAAAAAGAGAATTTCAGCGACGACTGGCGTATTTTCGGCCATTACTCAGAGCTTCCAATCGATCAGCTTCCGAGGGATACCAAGCTTCGCAAAGCTTATGCCGAATGGGTCTGCGCAGGGCATAAGACAGGTTCGGGATTCGGTCTGTTCCTCTTTGACGGCGAAAAAATAGTAAGATAATTATTTCAGGAGAAAAGAGACTTTTAAAATCAGTTCTCTTTTCTCTTTTTTTGCGGCGTAAAAAATAATTTGATTGACAAAAAAGTGCATATTTGCTATTTATTTTTTAAAAATTAGTGGTATAATATAATATAATGATTAAATTACCTATAATTGGTTCAGGAGGAAAATATGCTTTACTCATTAGACGTAAGCAAATCTGTTTTTGCGGTTATTCTTATGGCGGCAGCGCTGATTCTGACGTTTGCGGCGCTGCTGATTTTCAGAAAGAAGCTCCCGAAGGACGGCGGCAGGGACTTTGCATTCAACGGCAAGCTTTCCGCCGGCAAGGCGAGGGGAGCAGGCGTTATTTTTATAACAACTTTTATTTTAGCTTCTCTGCTTTTTGTTAAAATCACAGCCGAATATCTGATCTTTTACGGGCTTATTTTTGCAAGCATGATGTCCGGCTATCTTGACGACAGAGCCGAAAACCCTTGGGGCGAATATAAAAAAGGCATAATTGATCTTCTTATCTGCGGCGTAACGGCTTTTGCATTCGTGCATTTCAACCCGGATTTACTTAATATCAATTTTTACTTCTTCACTCTGAAAATCCATTGGATAGCTTTTGTGATAATTGCGGCTGTTTTTTTATGGATGATGATAAACGCCACCAACTGCTCAGACGGTATCGACGGCTTCTGCGGTTCGCTTTCCATCAACTCGCTTATTTTTATCGCTCTTATCGGATTCTCTCACATGGTAGAGTGGGAATATACCAAAACGATTATCATTATGATTTTTGCAATAATCGCATATCTCTGGTTCAACTGCGAGCCGAGCACCATGATGATGGGCGACGCAGGCTCAAGGGCTATCGGTATATTCCTCGGAATCTCAATACTTAAAACGGGCAATATCCTCTTTGCGATTCCCGTATGCTTCGTTCTGCTTGTCGACGGACTTATCGGCATTTTCAAGGTTTCCTGTATGCGATTCTTAAAACTCAATATTCTGCAGAAAGTCAGAACGCCGCTTCATGACCATTTCAGAAAAAATCTCGGCTGGTCAAACACTCAGACTATTGTACGCCTGCACATAATTCAGGTGATAATATCTTATATAACACTTAAATTTTTCGGATAATATTTAAAGAAGGATGATATATATGGCAAAAGTAGACATTTTTTCGGGCTTTCTCGGCGCCGGAAAAACAACATTGATCAAAAAGCTTATCAAAGAAGCTTACAGCGGTGAAAAAACCGTTCTTATTGAAAACGAGTTCGGCGAAATAGGCGTTGACGGAAAATTCCTTGAAGACGCAGGCGTTGAAATTACAGAGATGAATTCAGGCTGCATCTGCTGTTCTCTTGTAGGTGATTTCGGCGAAGCGCTTAAAAAGGTCGTTGCAGATTTTGCGCCGGACAGAATCCTTATCGAGCCTTCGGGCGTCGGTAAACTCAGCGACGTAATCAGAGCTGTAAGAAATGTCGGCTCTGATTCTCTTGAACTCAACAGCTTTACAACGGTTGTTGATGCAGGCAAATGCAGGATATATATGAAGAATTTCGGCGAATTTTTCAATGACCAGGTCGAGCATGCGCAGACAATTATCCTCAGCCATACGGGTATTGTAAGCGAAGAAAAAACAGCAAAAGCCGTTGAAATGCTCCGTGAGCACAATAAAGACGCCGTTATCGTTACGACTGACTGGGATCAGCTTACAGGAGCTCAGATTCTTGAAGCTATGGAAAAGAAGAATATTTCTCTTGAGGATGAGCTCAGAAAACTCAGCGAAGAGGAAGAAGAGGACGAATGCCCGATCTGCGGACATCATCACCACCACGATCACGACGATGAGCATGAGCATCACCACCACGATCACGACGATGAGCATGAGCATCATCACTACGATCACGACGACGAACACGAACATCATCATCACGATCACGACGACGAACATGAACATCATCATCACGATCATGACCATGACCATCATCACCACCATCATCACGCAGACGATATATTCACAAGCTGGGGCAGGGAGACTGCTGTAAAATACACTGCTGATGAAATGAATGAAATACTCAAAGCTCTTGAGAATGAAGAAAAATACGGCATTATCCTTCGTTCAAAAGGCGTAGTCGCATCAGAAAACGGAGAATGGATTCATTTTGATTACGTTCCGGGCGAGCCTGACGTCAGAACGGGTTCTGCCGATATTACGGGCAAAATCTGCGTTATAGGCTCAAAAATCAATGAAGATGCGCTCGCAGAGCTTTTCAGACTTAAATAATCTGCCGGAGGTTTGAATTATGGAAATACCGGTATATATGTTTCTCGGATTTCTTGACAGCGGTAAAACTACTTTTATTCAGGAAACACTTGAGGACAAGCGCTTTAACTCAGGCGAAAAGACTTTGCTTCTCGTCTGCGAAGAGGGCGAAACAGAATATGATCCGTCAAAGTTTTACGGCAAAAACGTAAAAATCGAAGTAATAGACGACGTCGCTGATATCACAACTCAAAACCTGACTGAGCTTTGCAAAAAAGCAAATGCGGAAAGAGTTGTTGTCGAATACAACGGTATGTGGCCTCTTGCGCCGTTTATCAATGCGGCTCCCGAAAACTGGTCGTTATATCAGAGTATGATGTTTGCTGATTCAGGCACGTTTATGACTTACAACGCGAATATGCGCAATCTCGTAGTTGAAAAAATCAACTTCTGCGAGCTTGTGGCATTCAACCGTTTTAATGAAAATATGGATAAAATGGAGTTTCATAAAGCGGTCAGAAGCGTTACGAGGCGCTGCGACATCGTTTATGAATATAAAGACGGTCATGCGGAATATGATGATATAGAAGACCCGATGCCGTTTGATATCAACGCTCCGATAGTTACTATTGAAGATAATGATTACGCCTGGTTTTACCGAGACCTGACAGATAAAGTCAAAACCTACGTCGGCAAAACCGTGCAGTTCAAAGGAATCGTTTCCAAAAACGGCAAGATACCCAAAGGCACGTTCGTTTGCGGCAGGCATATCATGATGTGCTGCGAAGCGGATATCAGCTATTACGGCTTTGTTTGTGTCAGCCCTCTTGCCGAGACTATCAATACAGGTGACTGGGTCACGATAACCGCCGACGTTGCATATAAATTCAACCGTCTTTATTCGGGCAAAGGTCCCGTTTTCAACGTTAAATCAATCAAAAAGAGCAATCCGCCCGAAAAGCAGGTTGCAACGTTTTTCTGATATGAAAGATATTACTGTTTTATTTGAAGACAATAATATAATTGCAGCTATCAAGCCCGCCGGAGTTTTATCTCAGGCGGGCAATACTGCTGATATGATAAGTCTGCTTGGCGAAGGCAGGGGAGAGATATATCCTCTTCACAGGCTTGATAAAAACGTCGGCGGAGTTATGGTCTTTGCCAAAAATAAACAGGCTGCGGCAAAAATGTCTCAGCTTATTTCGGAAAACAGAATGAGCAAGTCATATTACGCTGTTCTGTGCGGAAAACCGGAAGAAGACTGCGCCGTTCTTGAAGATTTGTTATTCAAGGATTCTTCAAAGAACAAATCGTTTGTAGTTAAAAGAATGAGAAAAGGCGTCAAAAAAGCAAGCCTTGAATATAAAACGGTTGAAAGCGTACAGACCGACTCAGGCTTCCTGACGCTTGTAAAAGTAAAGCTTCACACGGGCAGAACTCATCAGATAAGAGTTCAATTTTCATCGAGAAAACTGCCTGTAAAAGTAAAGCTTCACACGGGCAGAACTCATCAGATAAGAGTTCAATTTTCATCGAGAAAACTGCCGCTGCTCGGCGACGGACGTTACGGAGGCAAAAGCGATAAATGCGATATAGCCCTCTGGTCAACAGAAATCTCATTCATTTCACCGTTTGACCGGCAAAATCTGACCTTCAAAGCCCCGCTTCCTCAACAATATCCGTGGAATCTGTTTAATATTTAAATTTGTGTCTGATTAAATTTGCTTAATTAATCACCGTAAGAATCAACTCATACGGTGAATTTTTTGTTTCTGATTTAAGAATAATAATGAAAAAAATACAGTTTTTATGTTTAATTATTAGTCATTATTTTAGTCATAAAAGTTTTAATGACGATATTGCCGTTTCTAATGAAAATACCCCTATTCCATTACAGAACAGGGGTATAATTAATTATCTTAGTCGAGATTTAAATAATCATAGAGTTTGTTTATTTCATCGACCAGTTTTACAGGATCAATGTGTGTATAGGTATTAATGCTTGTATCTCTTGTTGCATGCCCTTGTATGATATAAAGGTACGACTCTTTTAGATCACCTGCACGCCAAATAGTGGTAAATGTATGACGTACATCATGTGGTATATGATTCTCTATTTGACCGTTATTTGCACGGTATGTATATACATCTGCAGCTTCAAGTGCCGGATTCCAGACTTGACGAAGAAAACCGTGTTCATTGCCTGTAAAATTAAAAGGATTATTCTTCTTATTCACAATCAGTGTTTCGCCTGTGGTATTCAGCCATTTTTTATAAAAGTCTACCATAAAATCCGGTATAGGAACTACTCTCTGTGCCAATTCATTTTTTCCACTATTAATAAAGAAGCATTGTTTTTCTATATCTACATCTGTTTTTCGCACGGCAAGAAACTCTCCGGGCCTTGCACCGGAAAAAATCATCATTAAAACGATGCTCACATCATCACGATCTTTATGCTGCCACAGTTTTTTTATTTCATTTTCGGAGAAATTGATATGTTTGCGGCTTCTGATATTATGTCCTATATCAATATCTTCGATAAATTCAAGGCTGTCATTGTAAAGATTATTTCTTTTGGCATATTTGTACATCTGTTTGATCATTGTTTTTAAATTCTTACGTGAACCGTATTTAGACTGTTCATGACCATACTCCTGATCCATTAATTTCTGGATGATCTCTGCATTAATAGCATAGATGTTCATATTCTGTATTGATTGACAGTGTGACATTGCAGCATTATATGCTCTTATTCTTGAAGGGCTGAGCGGTTTTATTGTTTTATCTTGTAACCACCGGTTATAAAGCTGTCCAAAAGTTATACCTTTTGAGTTCACAATAGAGTTTATACGGACCTGATTATCAATAGACTTTTTCTTTTGCATAATGGCATCAAAAGCAGCTTCGCAATCGCTAAAACTGTCTATGACTTTATATTTAGTTTTCGGTACACCGTATTCATCAGAACACACGTACTTTAATCTTACAACAACCGGGTTGATTGTATTGCCGGATCTGTAATTATAGCTTAGATTTTTATTAATTGATGATATCGGATATTTTTTCTTATCTTTATTGTAGTTTGATTTGCTATACATATTTTTTTCCTCCTGCTACGCTGCAATTGTTTTTTTGTTTTCCATTGCTGTAATAAATGGAATTCTTGGAATCTTAGTTCTTTTGCCTAATACGAATACCGGAAACGGCAAAAGAGATGGGTTGTACTTTGCGTATAATCGAATATCGGAAGGTGACATATGCACAACAGACGATGCCTGTTCGGGTGTAATACACAATGTTTTGAGCGATTTAATGGTGTCTAACGAAGTGTTACAAGGTCGAAGTTCTGTCTTGTACTCATTCAATCCGAATGCTGTTATGAAGTCCTGTTTGGGATACATGAGCATTTTATTTTTGCCTTTAGCCAACACCCTGAATCCAAAAGCATATGGATTTTCTAAAATTGATTTTTTTAATGCTTGTGCGTCACAATTCAGCAGATCAGCGACTTGTTTATTCGTGTAGAAAGCCTCGTGTGAAGCAAGAGCTTCTGCAATTGTATATTTTTTCATGATACTTATCCTTTTCTTAATAATTTGTAAACAAATATGGTTTGAGCTTTAAAAATCCTTTTTTTGTGGTATAATAATAAAGAACCTATCCATACATTGCTTATTCCTCCTTTAGATACCAAATTGCATCTTGACAACTTGATTATTCGTGGTAAAATGTAATTTGGGTTTTTTTACTCAAAAGGAGTATGTAAGATGAAAAAATAAAAAATTTTTGTACATGAAACAAAAATCAGTGAAAAAGCTGCTTTCCACATGAAGAAGTCTATAAAATCAAAAAAACCGGCTCGTTATTAACAACAAGCCGGTTTTCGATGTAATATACTATTATATCGAAATTTTAATTATATGAGACTAATAACATATAGCCTCATTTTACTAATCCACGAGTCAATAGCAGCACACAGATATTCTACATCGCACTGATGATTAAGGTATATAAGCCCGACAGGGATAACATCTGAATATATTGAATTGAGTGTTTCATCCTTAATTTGACACATAAAGCTGTTTAGGTTTAATTTTATTTCCTCGGATTCAGCTATTTCATAATCTATTGCTGCAAGCAATTCTTCAGTGCAAAGAAAGATTATGTAACTGATTATTCTGTTTAACGCATCATTTGCCTCGTCATTTTCAATCAAAGTGTCCGCTGTAAGATCAAAACTTATAAGACCGCTCTGCAACAGATCAAGATTACGATAGTGCTGCTCTGTCAGCGTTAGCACATCATCTGTTATTTTTTTGTACATGAAAAGACCTCCCCCTTAAACAACTAATAAATAGTTACATAATGTGTCAAGTCTCCAGTGAGATAAGTGGAATATGCTGACACACATTACTGCCAATCGATCGTATTCTGTTGGCAGTCCGTTACGAACAGCGAAATCTCTGTTAGTTCTTCGCAGCTTATATGTACCTCTCAACTTCTGGTCTATGTCGAGATATCGGGGCTTTCCATTCTTGTTAAGATTGTACTTATTCCATCGAGCGATTATCTCGTTGGTTAGTCGATCAATAGCTTGCTTATTAGCGACGGGATCGTCTGTATGAGTTATTCCGTAATAATATTTATATGCCCGCTGTGCTTGTAATGCTCTCAATCGATGATAGTCCATGTGACCTGAGAATTGATCTTGAGTGAATAATTTTCCCGTTCCGGGGGTTGTGAAGTATGATTTTATCTTGTCAACATCTTCAGGTAATATTCTCTGCATCTGTGGCTTGCCACCCTTGCCTCTGCGGACATATATACAATCGTAACCGGATTCATCTTTCATAAAACAATCATTGGTTAATCGCATTAATTCTGCTCTTCGGATTCCAACCATTGATTGGAATTCGGCGACGTATTTGTATTTTCCGTTGTCGTATTGTTGGTCGGTTCTATCATATTTGCTATCTCTGCTTCTTCCCCTTGTGATATCGCAAGTATATCTGATGGGCTTTTTTATTTCTGACATATTAATATGATAATAACCACATACCGGAGCAATATATGTGTGAATGGTGCTGGCTGTCTTACCTTGACGAACAAGCCAATCAACATAATCTTGAATATGGGTTCTGCACTGTTCAGGATTTTTGCACTTGTATTTTTTCTGAAGCCAAACTGCAAATCGCTTATAATGTTTTATATAGGCATTTCTGGTATTATCATTTTTATATTGTGTTCTGAAATAAGCAAAGGGTTCTTCGGTTATATAATCCAGTGCTTGCTTTTTATTGTTTATCCCGGCTTTAGACCTCCGGGGAGTTGTTCTCGACATATAATCAACTTCTTTCTGTATTTTTATCTGATCAACGTTCTGTGGGCTGCTGAGCAGCTTCAGTTTTCAACCGAATCGGGAGGGGAACAGTGCTCCCGACCAACATCAATTAAAATTGATGACATCCCCTATAGAGGATGATTTAAAGACGGATTTTTCTATTTTATCCGTTTTTTGACGGTTACCTATGGTTATTCTCCATCAAGCGAAGAATAACCAAGGTTTCCGTCGGGCAATTCCGCAGGAGGTTTTCGTAATTGCCCCTGAACATTCCATCTCTTAGGATATAATAATCACACAACACAGTTTTATATTAAATGAAAGGTGATTTTATTATCCGTGTTGTGTACTCTGCTATCTCCTATAGTTGTATTATCTTACATTATAAGTATGTAAGATAAGATGAATGGAAAGAAAAAGATCCCCGCATAAACGAGGATCTTTACTATTATTTTTTTCCTACAAAATCGAACAATTTTTTTAGTTCATCAGGTGATCCCTTAGGCTCGTGAACTAAAATATCTTTAGCTTCTTTTACAATCTCAACGATTGGTTGAACTGCCTGCACTGACAGCTTGCGATATGTATCATGGTCGGTACCACAATAAGAAACCATCTTCCTAAAAGGTGCATCGATTGAGTACTTTTTTATAACGTTTAAAAAATCAGTAGATGTATTAAAAAATCCGTTATTGATTAATATATCGTACTGGTGCGGGCGAACTTTAATAATTATAGGAAAACGTCTGTATGCTTGCGACTTTTGACTCTCTTCAGCTTCAATCATGTCACCGGTGTCTTTGTCCCTAAACGCCCCGGCAAGACCATCCAAGAATTCGCTCCACGGTTGAACACTATTAACAATATTGTATTCATTAACCAAAGATACACTGCCATATTTTTTGTTATGTTTTGACTCCTGTGGTTTTGTGTCGAAAACGTTGAAGGTACTTCCTCTGCCGTTTATTCTTTTCATTATCTCAAATGACCTGCAATCGTCCCATATTAACACTTTTTGTGCTTCATAAGCCTCGAATGTCACCGATGCAGCTCCGACACAACAGTATATATCTTTATCCTCCATTGTGTTATCCTCATCGATTAGTGCTCGGGCTAATGCCTTAGAGATGAGTCCTTTCCCGACCCCACCTGATCCTTCGATATATATATTAAGCCTGTACTCCGGAACTTTTAACGTGTCCAAGTACTCATTTCTGAGCTTTCTAAATTTTTCAAAATTTTGACTATATAGCAGGGGAAATTCAAGTCTGATACTTTCAAGTGTACGACCTTGTTCGAGCACCTCAAGTCCTATCTGGTCTTTAAGCGTTTTTGGTTCACTGTTGATATTTATATCTGGCTTATTTGCTTCAATGAATTCACGAAAAGATTTACCATCTTCAAATTTACAGTGAACCTCATCATCTGAATATACAA
>CADAMY010000126.1 GCA_902789095.1 Oscillospiraceae bacterium
GAGGTCGTCGACCACTACAACTGCTTGCCGATGGCATTATCTGTCCATTTTGAATGCAGTAAAAAGTTTCGGCTTTGAAACTACTCTTCAAATCACGATTTATTTGTATTATAATATCACATTGTTTCGTAAAGCGCAATAGGTGTCACAGAGTGCAGCAAGCATAGGATTTGCAAAGACAAATCCCCAAAAAGAGAAAACAGACCGAAAGAGCAATCAGTCTGTAATTAGTGAAATATTGCTGACGCAATATGAAATACCTTTCGGAATGAAATATCTCGCTTTGCTCAATATGAAATAAAATTTAATCATTTCATAATCTGCAAGAATATTTCATTAATCCGCAGGATTAATCTAATTGGGAGAACCTTCTTTATGAAGGTTCTCCCATCCGGTGATTTTTGATTTATTTTACAGGTTTTGTTTTCCAGATGTTCTGAGCATACTCGTTAACAGCTCTGTCGGCAGCGAATATGCCTGCGTTAGCTGTATTTTGGAGCATCATTCTGTTCCACTTTCTGCGGTCATTATAATAGATATCCTCGGCGGAAGACTGAATACGCTTATAATCGGCAAAATCCGCAAGCACCATATAAGGATCGTGATAAATTATCGACGCGCTTAATTCGGGAAAAGTCTTGCCGAGTATACCCTGATTGATAAAATCAATAACTTTTCTTATCTCTGAATTATTATGATAATAGTTCATCGGATTATATCCGTTCTTTTTAAGCGAATCAACCTCAGGCGTTGTCATACCGAAAATAAGAATATTGTCGCTGCCTACGGCATTATAAATTTCAACGTTAGCTCCGTCCATCGTGCCAAGAGTGACGGCTCCGTTTATCATCAGCTTCATATTTCCCGTGCCGCTCGCCTCTGTACCCGAAAGCGAAATCTGTTCGCTGATATCTGCGGCAGGCATAAGCTTTTCTGCAAGGGTCACGTTATAATCTTCAAGATATACAACTTTTAGTCTGCCTCTTACGTCAGGATCATTATTGATAAGCTCTGAAATTGTGCAGATAAAGCTGATAATTTTCTTTGCCATAAAGTAACCCGGCGCAGCTTTGGCGGCAAAAATATAAGTGTGCGGCGCAAAGTCACCGTCAGGATTCTCTTTTATTGCAAGGTATCTTGAAATAATATGAAAAGCATTGAGATGCTGACGTTTATACTCATGAAGTCTCTTGACCTGAACGTCAAAAATCGAATCAGGATCAAGCTCGACGCCGGCAGTCTTTTTAACGTATGCTGCGAAATTCTTTTTATTTTTAAGCTTTATCTCAGCAAGATTTGACAGAACTTCGTCGTCGTCAGCAAAAGCCGACAGCTTTTTAAGTGAATCGGCATTATATATAAAATCCTTGCCGATAAGCTTAGTAAGATAATCTGCAAGCTGAGGATTCGCCTGACAAAGCCAGCGTCTGTGCGCAATTCCGTTGGTTACGTTTGTGAATTTATCGGGAGTAACTGTATAAAAATCGTGGAATACGCTGTCTTTAAGAATCTGAGAATGAAGCTTTGATACTCCGTTTACGCTGTGGCATCCCGCAACGCAGAGATTAGCCATTCTGACTACGCCGTTTGAAATGATCGCCATACGCTCAACCTTGTCGGCATCAGAGCTTGAATTCCATATAAAGCTTCTGAAACGGTTGTCGATCTCTTTGGTGATCTGATAAATTCTCGGAAGAAGTCTTTTATAAAGATCCTCAGGCCAGCATTCAAGCGCTTCAGCCATAACGGTGTGGTTAGTATATGCCATAACACCCGTAACTACTCCCCAAGCTTCATCCCAGCCGTAGCCGCATTCATCAAGAAGAATTCGCATAAGCTCCGGAATCGCAAGGGTCGGATGAGTGTCGTTGATGTGAATGGCGTTCTTCTCGGCAAAATTATCAAGAGTTCTGTAATGACGAAGATGATTGTTTACTATATCCTGAACGGATGCGGAAACGAGGAAATACTGCTGACGAAGCCGAAGGCTCTTACCCTCAGAATGATTATCGGAAGGATAAAGGACCTTGCTTATAACTTCAGCCATGGCGTTCTGCTCCATAGCTCTCATATAATCGCCCTGGTTGAACATATCCATATCAAGACCGGGCGCTTTTGCGCTCCACAGTCTCAAGATGCTTACGCCCTTGCAGTCTTTACCCGCAACGTACATATCGTACGGAACAGCTTTGACTACCTTATTGTCGTGAATTGTTACGGAATGATAGTTTTCATCCCAATGATCCTCTACCCAGCCCTCAAAGCTGATGTCGACTGCTTCATCTTCTCTTGCATTGAGCCAAACCTGACCGCCCGGAAGCCAGAAATCAGGCAGCTCTGTCTGCCATCCGTCAACGAGCTTCTGACGGAAAATGCCGTATTCATACATGATCGAATATCCGGTTGCGTAGTATCCGTCAGTTGCAAGACCGTCAAGATAACACGCTGCAAGTCTGCCGAGACCGCCGTTGCCGAGACCTGCGTCAGGCTCGCAGTCATACAGCTTTTCAAGACTGATTCCCATATCTTTAAGAGCAGACGACATTGTGCTTGTGAGATTAAGATTATACAGATTGTTTTTCAGCGATCTGCCCATAAGGAATTCCATGCAGAGATAATAAACCTTCTTTGAATCGGACTTTTTATATCTTTCATAAAAGTCCTTGCGTCCGTTTACCATAATATCACGGATGATCAGCGCTATCGCTTTATAGTAATGCTCATAAGTCGCCTCTTCGGGAGTTACGCCGAAAAAGTGTGAGAGCTTTGCTTCTATCATTTCCTTAGCCTGTTTTTTAGTCATTTTCGTATTCATGGAAAGCCTCCTGATACTGCTATCTTAAATTATTTGAATAATATATATTATTTTATACTATTTTATATGAAATTACAACATTCAATCAGCCGTTATTATAAGAATAAAACTTTTGATTTTTGTATATTATAACCAATAATATTTGTTTAAAAAGCAATAATTAATCTTTTTATTGTGAAAATCAACAATTTTTAATCTTTCAAAGCATATAACAAAAAGAAAAGAAAATAATTTAAGCAAAAATTTACACATAAAAAAGAGCTATTTAAGGAATAATTTGTTGAATTTTATTCTTGATAATACTTAACGTAAGGTATAAAATTTAAAGAGTTGCGGAGGAATGAAAAAATGCAGTATTACAGTGTTTTACTGCCGCTTGCTTTAATACTTGCGCTTTCAAAAGTATTATCAAAGCTTTCGGCAAAACTGAATATGCCGCAGGTAGTGGGAATGCTGCTGACCGGCATAATTATTGGTTTTATCAATTACATACCGAATCAGAATATACTGAATGAAACCTCGATGGAGGAAATCGGGTTCATAGCCAAGCTCGGCGTTATACTGATTATGTTTTCAGCCGGTCTTGAAACAGATATCAAACAGATACGCTCTGTCGGCGCGCCGGCAATGGTTATTACGACTGCAGGAGTTATCGTCCCGATGGGGCTCGGCTTTCTGACAGCCTGCATATTCAACGGCGGATTCCATACAGGCAGCGACACAATGCTTGACAACCTGTTTTACGGAGTCATCCTGACAGCCACATCCGTAAGCGTATCCGTCGCCACTCTAAAAGAGCTCGGCAAGCTATCCTCAAAAGTCGGCACTACTATTATAGCTGCCGCTATAATAGACGATATAATCGGAGTTATCGTTCTTTCGTTCGTACTTGCGCTTAAAGGCACAAACGGTCAGTCTCAGCCGCCGATCAAAGTTGTTTTAATGACGCTTCTGTTTTTCGTTCTTGCGGCGGCTTTCGGCTCGGCGACGATGAAAGTATTGCAGCTTGCTGAAAAACGATACCCTCATCACAGGCTTCTTCCGATTTTCAGTCTTGCAGTCTGCTTCTTTTTTGCTTATGCGAGTGAAAAATGGTTCGGCGTTGCGGATATTACGGGCGCATTCGCGGCAGGATTGTTCTTATCCCGAAATCCCGAATCAGGATACATCGACAGAAAATCCGACATTCTCAGCTATATGATATTTACCCCCGTTTTCTTTGCGAATATCGGTATGACGGTTAAATTTACTTCGGTCAGCCCCGACCTTATCCTGTTCGGCGTTATGTTTATTATAGCAGGTCTCAGCGGCAAGGTTTTCGGCTGCGCAGGCGCTTCGCTTATATGTAAATACGATAAAAAAGATTCCATTCGTGTCGGCGTGGGAATGATGGCAAGGGCAGAAGTTGCGCTTGTCTGCGCTCAAAAAGGCGTTGAAAACGGAATGATAAACTCCGCTATAATGCCGTTTGTGCTGGCGCTGATAGTAATTTCAAGTTTTGTGACTCCGCTGATTCTGAAAAAAAGTTATTCATAAACCGAAGGAACGCAACATACGGTGAGGAGTTAAAAGAAACAAAAGTATAAATGCAGTTTGTAACATAAGCTTGTTGTTACAGACTGCATTTTTATTATATTCACTTAAAATACATATAAAGCTGGCACTTGATCATACCGTTATAAAGCTTGCGGCGTTTATCCGCTTTCCTGCCGAAATCCCTTTCAAATTCTTCTGACGGGCTGATTATGTAATAAGCCCTGCCCCTGGCGGGAGTAAATCTCTGCCCCATGATTTTATAAAGCGACTGAGCCTGCTCAATATCAAGCAGTCTTTCGCCGTAGGGAGGATTGCATATAACTGTGCCCTTCTCGGTTTTCATCACAAAATCTTTTATATCGCATTTTTCAAATCTTATCTTACTCTTGACGCCTGCTCTTGCTGCATTCTGCTCAGCTTTATGAAGTGCATTCTCGTCAATATCCGAGCCGTATGCGCAGAATTCGCTGTCTCTTATAATCAGGTCTTTTGCCCTTTCTCTTTCTTCGCTCCAGACTTCTCTCGGAATAACGTCCCACCTTTCGGCAGAAAAACGCCTTTTAAGCCCGGGAGCTATATTGTGAGCAAGCAAAGCGCCCTCAATTAGAATCGTACCGCTGCCGCACATCGGGTCATATAAAGTATGGTAATGACGCACCCTTGCGGCAGAGCAAAGCGCCGCGGCAAGAGTTTCTTTGATAGGCGCTTCGTTTGCTTCCGTACGGTATCCCCTTTTATGAAGTCCCGCTCCCGACGTATCAAGAAGCAGGCTGACTTTATCTTTCATAATGCTGAACTGTATCTGATGAACAGGGCCGGTCTCTTCAAACCATTCTATGTTATATTTTGATTTAAGCCTGTCAACAACAGCCTTTTTGATAATAGACTGGCAGTCGCTCACGCTGAAAAGCGTTGAATTTATGGAATACCCTTTTACGGGAAATTCGTCAAGCGGACCTATCCATTCTTCCCATGGCAGATTCTTAGTTCCCTGAAAAAGCTCTTCAAAGCTTTTTGCTTCAAAAGTGCCGACGAGGATCTGAATCCTTTCGGCAAAATGGGAGCAGATATTTGCCCTTGCAAGTATATTTTCATCGCCGCTGAAAAGAACTCTGCCGTTTTCAGCGGTTACATTTTTACAATCAAGCGAGCGCATTTCTTCAGCTATAAAAGACTCAACGCCCAACAGGCACGGAATAACAAAATTTATATCCATTTTTCCTCCGATACTAAAAATACGGGGCGATTTCTCGCCCCTGACATTACTTATTTATATTAAATTTCAGGCTCGATAAGGCCGTAGCCTCCGTCCTTCCTTTTATAAACAACACATATTTTTTCGTTTTCACCGTTTAAGAAAAGATAAAATCTGTGGCCGAGCATTTCCATCTGGAGAATGGCTTCTTCAGGCATTTCGGGTTTAAGAACGACTGATTTTGAGCGGATAATATCAAATTCGCCCTCTTCTGCATCGTCATCGTCAATATCAAAATCCGCCGCCCAGTCAATGACTGTATCCTCACGAAGCTTTTTGGAAACCTTCGTTTTATTTTTACGGATTTTTCTGATGATGAAGTCTACGCATGCGTCAAAAGCGTCGTTCATATCTGCCGCACTTTCCTCTGCACGGAAGTACATCCCGCGGTTTTTGATAGTCAGTTCAACTATCTGCTCAGGCTTCTCAACAGTTACGGTGATTTTAGCTTCAGCTTCATCCGAAAAGAATTTGTCGATCTTTTTCAACTTCTTTTCAGCGTGATCTCTGAAAGAATCCTTCGGTGTGCATTTTCTGCCGATAATTGTTGTTTTCATAAATAAGCCTCCTTTGCTGTGCAGCTTTTCTGCTGCAACTATATTATAGCACATTCCACAATAAAATTAAAGACTTTTTTT
>CADAMY010000127.1 GCA_902789095.1 Oscillospiraceae bacterium
ATGATCGTTGCTTTGACGTTTGCGTCCATAGGCTTTTTATTTTCTTTACTCATGAAGATACCTCCTGAATGTTTATACGTTAATTATATAATAATATTTTAAATATTTCAATCCCTTTTTTTATTTATTATGACAAACTGTCAACAATTTCACCGTCAGCAGCGGAAATAACGATCTTATCGTCTTTTGACATAAAGCCTATGCTTACATGAACGTCGTCAAAACCGTAGCTTTTGAATTCATCAAGGCAGGTCCTGGACATTGATGCAATGCTTTGGCTTAGCTCGTTCCATTCATCAGGATTTAAAGCAAAGGAAGCTTTGCATTCATTCAGTGTCAGGTCACAGTATGAAGCGATTACAAGCTGCTTTTTATCAGCGTCATAAGTGCCGTCTGTCATATATTTCTTTTTCAAAAATTGCAATTTAACGTCTTTGATTATTATTTCAGCAGCTTCTTCTCTTGTTTTTATTGTACCGCTTTCCTGTTTTGTGCTTTCGGGATTATATTCGGCAATATATCCGTTTTTAAAAGTCAGAGTAATCTCTTTTCCTGCGCTGTTTGTATAGTGGCAGGCGGCAGCTTTGGCAGATACGACATCATCATCGCTCTGCGCCGAAAGGGTTGCGCCCTGACCGGGTCCTATTTCAATTGGGTATGATTCCTGCAGCGTTTTGATTTCTTCGCCCTGCGAATCAATAAGGACAATGTCAAGAGTGAAGTCGCTTATACTTTTTTTAGTGTTGTTTAGAGCGGTAAATTTTATAATCTTCTGATAGCCGGCTGATGAAATCTCGGCGTTAGTGATTTTTATTTTCTGAAATGAAGCGCATCCGCAGGTTAAAAGAATCAAAAAAACGAGCAGAATACACATATATTTTTTCAAGGTGCATTCCTCCTTTAATAGAATTATACAATATGCGCTCTTTTTTTTCAATAGTTGCTTTTAGCTCTTGATTTATTAAGTGTATTTGTAATATAATATCAAATGAATAATTATATGCGAGGTGCAACAGATGCTTACATTTATGGCATCATATTCCAGATACATACTGACAGGTATCTGCGTAATAGTGGTTTTATCCTGCTGCTTTTCGTTACTGCGCATCAGAGCGCCGAAAATCACACCGGCGCTTTTTATTGATAAAATCGACGGAAAGCAGTATCCTGTCACAACGTGGGAAACGTCTATCGGCAGAAGTAATTCCTGCGATATCGTGCTTTCATTCAATACGGTGAGCAGATTCCACGCTGTTCTGACGAAGCAGAAAAAAGGGTGGGTTATTACGGACACTCTTTCAAAAACGGGAACTTATATCAACGGCAGAAAAATTAATGAGCCGTCCGTTATTAAAGATGGCGACGTGCTGAATTTCGGAAGCACGGCACTTATTTTTAAAGAACGCTGAAGAAAGGCTATGAATAAATTGAATAATTTAAAAGATGCAAAAAAAATAGTTGTGAAGGTAGGAACTTCCACCCTCACTTACGAAACAGGCAAAACAAATATCAGACGGATGAAAAAGCTCGTCGAGGTTCTCGCTGACCTTAAAAACAGCGGAGTTCAGATAGTCCTTGTCACGAGCGGAGCTATTGGCATCGGCGTCGGCAAGCTGGGACTTAAAGAAAAGCCGTCAGATACTCCCGGCAGGCAGGCGGCGGCTACCGTCGGTCAGTGCGAGCTGATGTTTATGTATGATAAACTTTTTTCGGAATACGGTCATATCACGGGTCAGCTTCTGATAACCCGCTCGGATATTGAAAACGAAGAGCGCAGGAACAATCTTATCAACTCATTTGAAAAGCTGCTGGAATACGGAGCGATACCGATAGTCAACGAAAACGACGCCGTAGCGGTCGAAGAAATCGTTTTCGGCGATAATGATAATCTTTCTGCTATCGTTGCAAAGCTTATAGGAGCTGACGGGCTGATTATTCTGTCGGATATTGACGGACTTTTCAGCGGCAATCCGAGAAAGGATGATGATGCCGTGCTTATTCCCGTTGTTGATAAAATTACGGAAGATATAGAAAAAATTGCAGGAGGCAGGGGCTCCAGCAGAGGAACAGGCGGAATGATAACCAAGGTACACGCCGCAAAGGCTGCGGGCGAATCGGGTATTCCGACGGTTATAATGAACGGAGCAAATCCTGACGATATTTACAGAGTTATTGAGGGCAGGCAGATAGGTACTATATTTGTCCCTTCGGGAAAGGAATAAAAATGGAAAATATTGGTAAGAGAGCAAAAGCCGCTTCAAGAGTGCTGGCTGTTGCAGGTACTGAAATCAAAAATAAAGCGCTCCTTTCAATAGCGGAAGCGCTCAGGCAGAGCAAAGATATAATTCTTTCTGAAAATATGAAAGACGTCAGAAAAGCAAGACTCAACGGCATGAGCGAATCAATGGTTGACAGATTGGCTCTGAACGCAGACAGAGTCGAAGCTATGGCAAACGGCGTAGCCGCTGTTGCGGGTATGGACGATCCTGTCGGCAGAGTCCTTGACGGCAGCGTTCGCCCGAACGGACTTAAAATAGAGAAGGTAACCGTTCCTCTCGGCGTTATCGCCATTATATATGAAGCGAGGCCGAACGTAACGTCTGACGCCGCGTCTCTTTGCCTTAAAGCGGGCAACTCGGTTATACTCAGGGGCGGTAAAGAAGCGATCACTTCAAACACCTGCATTGCAAGCATTATGAGAAGCGCCATTGAACGCGTCGGCTTGCCTGCGGATTGTATTCAGCTCGTTGAGGACACTTCGAGAGAAGGCGCAAATCAGCTTATGAGAATGAATGATTACGTTGACGTTCTCATTCCCAGAGGCGGCGCAGGACTTATAAGGGCGTGCGTTGAAAATTCAACCGTTCCGGTAATTGAAACGGGCACGGGCAACTGCCACGTTTATGTTGATAAAGACGCTGACCCGAAAATGGCTCTTGATATTATCATCAACGCCAAAACGTCAAGACCGTCTGTATGCAATGCCTGCGAAAGTCTGCTTTTCCACAAGGATTTCCCTGAAGAGAGTCTTATTGAAATTTGCAAAGCGCTCAGAGCAAAAAGCGTTCAGATAAGAGCGGATGAAAGAATATGCGCTCTGTTTGCAGGCTGCGTAGCCGCTGATGAAAGCGACTGGGGCACGGAATATCTTGATTATATAATCAGCGCAAAGACTGTTGATTCAACAAAAGAGGCTGTTGACCATATCGCAAGATACGGTACCGGTCACAGCGAATGTATAGTAACAAACAATTATTTTACTGCAAATGAATTTATCTCAAACGTTGACGCCGCCGCAGTTTACGTCAATGCGTCAACCCGCTTCACAGACGGCGGAGAATTCGGATTCGGAGCAGAAATCGGAATTTCCACTCAGAAGCTTCACGCCAGAGGACCTCTCGGTCTTAAGAATCTGACAAGTGAAAAATATATTGTAAAAGGCACGGGTCAGATAAGATAAGGAGGATAAACAATGGCAGAAAACGAAACCTCCGCAAGGAAAAAGGGGAGCGGCGCAGCTTTTATTGTCGGAATTATAATCGTCTGCCTTGCTCTTGCAGGTACGTTTTTTCTCGGAAGGCTCGGTTATGAAAAAATAAAAACGCTTACCGATAACAGCGAAGAAAAGCAGCAGTTTGAAACGTATCTTTATCCTGTTATTATGCTTGACCCTGATACGTTTGACGATATAACAAATGCGGATATGGACGATTTGCTTTGTTCTTCGATTCTCTCGCTTCTTGCGGACAGCGAAAATAATCCTTACACCTTTGATTTTGTCGAAGGGCAGACTTCAGGTCTTGCAATCCCGCAGGAAACGGTAGAAGAAGCGTTTGTAAAGCTTTTCGGCGCTGAGGTTAAACCTGCTCATCACAGCGTTGAGTGCTCGACCTGTATTTTTGAATATCAGAGCGCCGCAAAGCGTTATGTTATACCGATAACAGGTTACGACCCAGCATATACTCCAAAGGTTATTGATATGAAAAAATCAAAAGAAGGCAACGTCGAGCTCACGGTAGGTTATATTGCATATAACGACTGGGAAACGAATGATAAAACTGATTTTAATTCTCCGGAACCCGCAAAGTACAGGAAAATTACTCTCAGACGAGGCGATTCAGATTATTACGTCAGCGCAATACAGAATGCAGACGTTTCCAGAATCGCATCAAATGAAATATCAACAACTGTGTCTTCTCAGCCGCCGGAAAATATGACGGTCCCTTCACAGACTCAGAAATAAAAATTATAATAAGATAAGCGGAGGGCAATATTATGAAAAGATTCCTCGCAATTATTCTCAGCATTACCCTTTCGGCATTATATCCTTTGTACTGCTGCGCTCAAAGCGGCGAATACGTTGACCCTGCGTTGACGGACACTCAGGCGATAAAATACTATGAACCTGATGAAAAAGAAATAACAGTTCTTGATTCAGATACGGCATATGCCAACAGTTGCATAAGAGTTTTTTTTAAGGACGATACGGAATTATCAAAAATCAACCGTGTCATAAATACTTTAGGCGGCAATATTGCAGGATATATTAAGCCTGTGAATGATTATCAGATAAAAATTAAAAAAAGCTCGCTTGAAAAAATACAGAAGCTTTGTTCATTGCTGATGGATTTTGACTGCGTCGAGCTTGCTTCACCTGTATTTTTAAAGAAGTATTCGCCCGACGTTATCCCCGATGACGATTGGTACGGCTATAACAGTCTCCGTGACTGGTCAGGAAATATCAGATCTTACTACGCAAACTGGTGGGCAAGAGCCATTGAAGCCGATAAAGCGTGGGATTATAATGACTATTTTTCAAATATTAAAATAGGGATCGTTGATTCGGGCTTTCTTGCTGACCATGAGGATCTTGACGGAAAAATCACATTCCCTAACAGCTTCTTTGAAAAAACCAATATTCCCGATCCTCACGGAACTCACGTTGCCGGCATAATCGGCGCTGTGCCCAACAATAAAAAGGGAATAACCGGACTTTGCTGGAACAGCGAATTGATATGCGCCGACTGGCAGCCCGCAAAAGATGACGGGCAGAAATGGAATACTGAAGAAAGAATCCTTTCCGGTTACGTTATGGAAGTTCTCTCAGGCGCTAAAGTGATAAATTTTTCACTGGGCAGTTCCGGCAACCTTCAGAGCAAATCAACAGAAGAATACGAAATAATCAAAAATGCGGAAGCGCTGATTGAATGTCTTATTATGTCAAAGCTTTTAGGACGCGGATACGACTTCCTTATGGTTCAGTCTGCTGGCAACGGCACCGAAACTGAAAACGGTGACTTCTACGCTATTGATTCCACTAACAACGGTCACGTCTGCAGTATAACTCCTGAAAACGTTGTAAGCTTCGATAAAAACGTTTCCGTAAATGATATTCTTGACAGGATATTGGTTGTCGGCGCGGCAAAGTGCAATAATGACGGAACGTACTCAATGGCTGATTTTTCAAACGGAGGCAAATACGTTTCGATCTATGCGCCAGGCTCAAACGTATACAGTCTGACCGGCAGTAAGGAAACTCCCGAAATCAAAGACGAATACACTTTTATGAGCGGAACGTCTATGGCGGCTCCCGTAGTGACCGGCGTTGCTTCAATGGTATGGAGTGTCAATCAGGATATGACGGGCCCGCAGGTCAAAAAAATAATCTGCGACAGCGATAATACCCCGGTTACCGTAAAAGACAATACTGTTGATTATCATCTGCCGACAGGCGACGGAAAAATGATAAACGCAAAATTAAGCGTTGAAGATGCAGTTTCAAGCCTTGAGAGTCTCGGCACGGCGCAGGGCAGGATAGACTGGAGTCAGATCGCATCAGACGTAATTCCTTACAGAATTATCAATACTCAGACCAACGAAGTATACATCGGCAGAACGTCTGACGGCACGTTTTCAAAGCAGCTTCCCGAGGGCAGTTATAAACTGAGTTTTGACGCCAACGGCAGTTCATACAGCGTACCGTTTGAGGTCAGAGCAGGTGAGACTGCGTCTGTACCGCAGATTTCAATCAAACCTCAGCAGCAGCATCTTGCCGATATCCTCAACAGCTTCTTTAAGGATAATCTCGGATTCCTTATCAAAATAATAACTCTCGCCATCAAAGCGGCAGGATACAAAGCTTAAAACAATAAATAATACAGAGCATAGATGATTCCTTTAAGGTATCTGACTATGCTCTGTTTTTTGTTTGAGACAGGCATATAATAAAATGTAAGTGTG
>CADAMY010000128.1 GCA_902789095.1 Oscillospiraceae bacterium
TGGCTTGTTGCATTTCCATTTTACAGGATGTGTCAAATATGCTCTTTCTTTTTCTTTCGCTCTATTTGATCTTTACCCCAACATTTATTATAGAGCCGATAAAAAAAGCGGTCAGTTTTTATTGCTTTACAACCGAGGCGCAAGAATAGTTCTCGGAATGCCGAAGGGATTTTATGAAGGATATACGGAAGAAATACACGAAGTTTTTGTATATAACATGAGTGAAAAATAACATAAAAATCTATACCCCGGTCTGCAGAGAATCATTGCAAATCGGGGTATTTTAAATTACTCTATTGTTCCGCCGCCTATGACGGTATCACCGTCATAAAGAACTGCCGCCTGACCTTTGGTTATAGCACGCTGCGGCTCGTCAAACACTATTTTCACCTTTTCGTCCTCACAGAAAACCTCTGCCGGCGCTTCTTTTGAACGGTATCTGGTCTTAACCGTGCATCTGAACGGATCATCGGGCTTTTCAAAAGCAATCCAGTTAAAATCTGACGCTGTAAGTTCCGACGAAAAGATTTCATCCTCATAGGAAAGAATTACGGTGTTATTTACCAAATCCTTTTCTTTTACATACATCGGAGCAGGCAGAGCAAGACCGAGCCCTTTTCTCTGGCCTATCGTATATCTGATAATTCCCTTATGCTCGCCGAGAACATTGCCTTTTGTATCAATAAATTTTCCGCAAGGATAAGTTTTGCCGGTTGTTCTTTCAATAAATCCGGCATAGTCCCCGTCAGGGACAAAACAGATATCCTGACTCTCTTTTTTGCTTGCATTCAGAAAGCCCTGACTCTCTGCAATTTCTCTGACCTGACGTTTTGTCAGTTCACCGAGCGGAAACAGCGTATGAGCGAGCTGATCCTGCGTCAGCGAATAAAGAACGTAGCTTTGATCTTTATTTTTATCAACAGCTTTTTTAAGCAGATATCTGCCGCGTTTCTCGTCTTTTTCAATCCTTGCGTAATGACCGGTTACGATATAATCGTATTCAAGCTCTTTAGCTCTGCGGTACATTTTATCAAATTTTAAATACCTGTTGCAGTCAATGCAGGGATTCGGCGTAAATCCCGTTTCATAAGCTCTGATAAATCTGTCAATAACGTTTTCTTTGAAGTTATCGGAAAAATTAAATACGTTATACGGCATACCGAGCCTGTATGCTACGCTTCTTGCATCTTCAACGTCATCAAGCGAACAGCAGGATTTTTCTCTTGAAATGCCAATATCTTCATTTGCAAAGAGCTTCATTGTAGCGCCCATACATTCAAAGCCCTGACTTTTTGAAAGATAAGCGGCAACACTTGAATCAACTCCGCCGCTCATGGCAATAATAGCCTTTTTACTCATTTTCTTTTCACCTTAATCAAAATAACCAGGCACAGACAAGTACCTGTCCCCTGAATCGGGGAAAATCACTACAATATCTTTATGGTAATTTTCTTCTTTAAGAGAGTATTCGACAGCCGCCTTGAGCGCCGCTCCCGACGAAATTCCGACATAAACTCCCTGCAGCTTTGCACAAAGAGCTCCGAACGAATACGCATCCGTATCGCTGACGGTAATTATTTCATCATAAATTTCGGTATTAAGTATTTCGGGAACGAAGCCTGCGCCGATCCCCTGAATTTTATGAGACGATACCTCGCCGCCGGAAAGAACTGCGCTCGTTTTCGGCTCAACGGCAATTACCTTAATCTCAGGATTTTGGGATTTCAGATACTCCCCTGTTCCGGTAAGAGTTCCGCCTGTACCGACGCAGGCAATAAACGCATCTAATTTACCATCCGTGTCCTTCCAGATTTCAGGTCCGGTAGTTTTCCTGTGAGCTTCACAGTTGGCGAAATTTACAAACTGACCAGCAATAATAGCGTTATCAGTATTTTGAAGTATTTCTTCCGCCTTTTCAATAGCGCCTTTCATACCGAGAATGCCCGGAGTCAGAACAAGCTCGGCGCCGTAGGCTTTCATAGTTTTCTGCCTCTCTTCAGACATTGAATCCGGCATTACAATTACAGCCTTATAACCTCTTGCAGCCGCAACACAGGCTATGCCTATTCCCGTATTTCCCGAAGTCGGCTCGATTATAACCGCTCCCGGTTTCAGTCTTCCCGAACGTTCGGCGTCGTCAATAATCTCTTTCGCCGCTCTGTCTTTTATAGAACCGGTTGGATTCAGAAACTCAAGCTTTGCAAAAATCCTTGTTTTTAAATTAAATTTTTTCTCAATATTAACAAGCTCAAGCAAAGGCGTTGAACCTATAATTTCATCTATTGATTTATAAATACAAGACATTGTTTCACCTTAAATCATTTCATCAGATCGTTATACTGATAGCATCTTACATAGTCAACTTTAAACTCAACCGGCCAGTTTTTTTCGGGCGTGTGGGTGATTTTGCCCGTACCGTGCCTGTCAGCGTCAGCAATACCGTCGCTGCCCGCAATTTCTACCGAAAGAAGCAGATATTCCGGGTTATCGGATACTCCGCCTTTTGAGAGTCTTCCTGTTTCATGGCCGTTGATATAGAATATATACTCGTCCTTATTCCATTCAAGACCGTAAGTATTGTACTCTTTATAAGGGTTATTCTTAATAAAATATTTACCTATTGAGTCCCCCTGTCTTGCCTCACCATATCCGTCAAAAACAATTCCGCTGATTACGGCGTCGCAGCCCCACCAATGATCTTTATAATACATTGATTCAAAAATATCAACCTCAGTGCCGTCATCACCTGTTCCGTCCTCAATATAAACTTTATCGTTCATCATCCAGAACGCAGACCAAAGACCGGTACCGGCAGGCAGAATACATCTCGTTTCAAAATAGCCGTAGCACTGCTCAAATTTGCCCTGAGTGGTAAGCATGGCGGTATAATATCCGGGTTTATACTCTTTGAAATTAATAACGTCGTGCCATTTGTCGTAATATCTGTTTTCAAGCGGAGTATCAAGATATTCGGCAGAAATTATGAGATTCCCATTTTCGACTCTTGCCATATCCTCGTGCCAGTAGCCGCCTTTCCGCTCGGTTACCCACCATTCGGGGCCCCATTTACTCTTATCAATTTTATCACCGTCAAATTCGTCGCTCCATGTCAGCGTGAATTTACTCATATCAACGGTATTATCTTTCGGCTTTTTAGCAAGACCGAAAGTCTGAGGCAGCGAAGGAGAAATAACCATAAGCATAGAAATCAGCAAACTGATAATTCTTTTCATCATAACAGCACCCCGTTTACATTTTTTTAAAGTATATCATACTACTTTTCAACAGTCAACAAAAAAGAGCCCATAATCAGGCTCTTAATTTTGTTTAAAATCTGAAATCTCGTCTGTTGGAATTCTTTATATCTTCTATATTCTGTCTTGCGATTTCTCTTACCTTATCTTTAGGAATTCTTTCAAGCTCTTTTTCTACAAGCCGGAATCCGATTTCTTTTGTGTGCTCAGAAGCATAGTCAACAAGGTATTCCGTCAGAGTCATCAAAGCATTGGGATGACAGCAGTTAAGAATCTGACCGCTCTTACAAAGAGACATAAACCTGTCGCCTGTTCTGCCTTCACGGTAGCACGCTGTGCAGAAAGACGGAACGTGGCCTGATTCCATAAGCCAGGCAACGACTTCATCAAGCGAACGCTGGTCTGATACGTCAAACTGCTCGGTATCATGCGGGCGTTCTTCGGGAGTATATCCTGCATAACCGCCTACTGACGTACGAGAGCCGCCGCTGACCTGAGAAACACCTAATTTAAGAAGTTTTGAGCGTACCTCCTCAGTCTCTCTTGTTGATATGATTATACCCGTATAAGGTACTGCAAGACGGATGCACGCTGTAATCTTTTCAAAGATTTCATCGCTGATGCTGTTGTCAAATGCAGTCGGGTCAATGTCATCAGCCCTCTTGACTCTCGGTACGCTGATGGTATGAGGACCGACGCCATGAACGGCTTCAAGATGCTCGGCGTGCATAATCAGCCCTGCAAACTCGTATTTATAAAGCTCAAGGCCGAAAAGAACTCCAAGACCCACGTCGTCTATTCCGCCTTCCATCGCTCTGTCCATAGCTTCGGTATGATAGTCATAATCGTGCTTCGGACCTGTCGGATGAAGTTTGAGATAACTCTCTTTATGATAAGTTTCCTGGAAGAGAATATATGTTCCGATTCCGGCATCCTTCAATTTTTTGTAATTTTCAACAGTAGTTGCGGCGATATTGACGTTTACACGGCGAATATCACCGTTTTTGTGGTGAACGCTGTAAATCGTTTTTATACAGTCAAGAATGTACTCGATAGGATTATTTACCGGATCCTCCCCTGCTTCGATTGCAAGACGTTTGTGACCCTGATCCTGAAGTGCTATAACTTCCTGACGTACTTCTTCCTGAGTGAGCTTCTTTCTCGGTATATGCTTGTTTTTAAGATGATACGGGCAATAAACGCATCCGTTTACACAATAATTTGAAAGATAAAGCGGAGCAAAAATAACTATTCTGTTGCCGTAAAAAGCAAGTTTTATTTCCTCGGCGATCTCATATATCTTCTGAGTGACCTCCGGAATATCGCAGGCAAGCAGAACTGAAGCTTCACGGTGGTTAAGTCCTGCGCATTTACAGCCTGTTGCGGTTTTCTGCGGTCTTGCTTTTTCAAGTATCTGATTGATAAGCTCAATATTATTTTTGTTCTGCTGAGCATATTCAAGCGTTTCTCTTATTTCTTCATCATTGATAAACTCTTCCGCATGAAGAGATTTCGGGTTATAAACAGCCATTTTTAATTCCTCTTTTAAATAAATTTAATATCTCCTCGGTCGTTGACTATTTCAAAACCGATGGACTTGATTCTTGTTTCAAGACATTGTCTGCATTGTGCGGATTCTTCGCCCGTGCAGATTTTATTGTCGTATAATTCATATTTTTTGCGAACGCTGACGGGCGAGAGATTCGGCATTATTACGTTCGCTCCCGCAAGTATTCCTTTTTCTCTGCCATTGGGAGCGATTGTTCCCAGAGCCGTAGTTGACGGCAAAAGAATATTCGGCTTTATAAGTCTGATAACAGACAGAAGAAAACAGGTAAGCTCCGGAGTTCCTGCTCTCTCGGCGGCAAAAGGCGTATCCTTATGAGGAATAAACGGTCCTATACCGCACATATCCGGGCTGAAAGTTTCAATAAATTTCAGGTCAGCCGCTATATTTTCAGCAGTCTGATAAGGTGATCCTACCATAAATCCGCACCCTGTCTGATATCCTATTTCTTTGAGATTATACAGACACTCAATCCTGTTTTTATAAGACATTGAGTCAGGATGAAGCTTTCCGTAATGCGTTTCATCGGCAGTTTCGTGCCTGAGCAGATACCTGTCAGCTCCTGAATCAAACAGTCTTTTGTAACTCTCATAGCTTCTTTCGCCGAGCGAGAGAGTTACAGCGCATTCAGGATATTTTGTTTTTAGTGAATCAATAATATCGCAAAGCCTGTCGTCATTATAATAACCGTCTTCACCGCCTTGAAGCACAAAGGTACGAAAGCCGAGCGAATATCCTTCTTCAGCGCAGGTTAAAATATCTTCTTTTGTTAGTCTGTATCTCGAACAGTTCACGTTTCCCCTTCGGATTCCGCAGTACAGACAGTCGTTTTTGCAGTAATTGCTGATTTCTATAAGACCGCGCAGAAATATTTTATTTGAATAAATCTTCCGTCGTTCTTTATCTGCGGCAGATAAAAGCATTTCTGATATTTCCGGATTCCTGTTAATAATCAGAAGTGCGTATTCATCTTTAGATAATGAATGTTCTGAAATCAGCTTTTGAGCAATAAAACTGATTTCATTCATTTGACTTGAATCCGGAATAAGCGGTTTTGACGCTGATTCCGTCTATCTGACCGATTTTACCGGAAAGAGATGCTATAACATCTTGCGGAGCGTCAAGAGCAACACATATAATATTTATTGACTTTGCTTTATACGGAATGCCCATTCTGCCGATGATGTAATCGCCGAAATCGTGAAGAACGCTGTTAAGATTCTC
>CADAMY010000129.1 GCA_902789095.1 Oscillospiraceae bacterium
AATCAATGCTGTATATACAGAGCTTAAATTAGCGGCATTACAGCTATACTCTTTGACTGCAGCCGAAACATAATCGCTGCCTGAAACTGTACTGAGATTATGCTGTTTTTCTACTGCGATCGGGGCTTTAGCCGGAATCGTGTCATATGCAATTTCATTAACGTAATCAAAGAAATCATTTGACAAATCAGGCGTTGCCGACTTTGTTTTTGAAATGATTTTTGTAACGATACCGCCCGGTTTTTTCGGTGACAGGCTGCCGTTATTTTCAAAAAACCATACTTTTACAAATTCGATTCCGTTCTGTGAATTTTCGCCGCTGAAAGAGTAGTCCGACTGCTCCTCAGCGCCGTTGATAAATAAACGGTTACCCTGAGCTGTTACCGTGTCGCCGTCGCTGAGGATTGCCAGCAGACCTACGGCGGATACGTTCTCAAGGTCGGGATTTGCCGTGATAATATCCTGATAGTCTTTTTCGAGGCCGTCGGTTACAACGGCAGAGTGGGTGTAGCTGTAAACCCTGTTTGCGGCTGATACAACAGTGTCAATGTCTTCTCTAAGCTCGGCAAGAAAATCCGTCTGTGCCTGAGCTATTTGTTCAAGTGTTGCCATTTGTTTCATCTCCAATATAGAAATTTTCATATACTGATTTTACAGCGTCATTTGACGCTTTAGCTACTTCGAGCTCAGCAATCAGCGCATCAAGCTCGCTGCCGACTTCGTCGATGATGACATCGATCTGACCGTCGATGCTGAAATCTGTGCCGGCAGACATAGTGTTCATATAGCGGTCAAGAGCTTCACGCAAGCGTTGATTGTCGCCCTGAGCGTTACTGAGCTGCACGCCTAAATCCCACATGTTTCTGCACACTTCCGCTATTGCGCTCAAATCTTCATTACTGAATTCAGTATGCTGGTACTGATTCACATATTGCACCATCTGTGAGTAGGCAGCTTTAAGATCTGATAGAGCTGCAAGATTTGTTTCAATGATGCTCTTTGTCTCTTCCTCAGAGATGTCGTTACTTATCGCCGATGAAATCGTTCGACGAAGAATAGCGATTATTTCGGGCAATAAAGACGTGATAATCTGCCCCGTCGTTTCTGTTCCGGGAATTATCGTCAAATGTATTTCATTTGTCGTTTTAACGATACTGCCGTCAGCTTCGCCGAATATTCCTATATAAAGAATACCCGGTAAGGCTTCAACCTCATCGGGTATACGACATAGATATTCCGTTTTGTTATCATTCATCTCAGCAATGTAGCTTTCGCTGTTTTCTGAATAAAATCTTGCTTTGATCTTCAAACCGTTATATGACCACGAATCATCAAGTGAAACTGAAAACATATCAACGTTTCTGTTGCCGGACGTTATTTTCGGTGCTGAAACAAGAATAAGGCGCTGATCATCCGTTTTTGTTTTTATCAGGCTCATTGTTTACCCCCTTTTCAAGCTCGGTAAGCATTTCATTGTATGCCTGCTCTGCGCCGGCAAGGGCATTGAGCTCGGCGATAAGATTTTCACGGCGGGTTTGGATTGATTTAATTTTTTCTTTAATAAAATCATTCATAATTACGCACCTCTCTGTTTATGGTATTTCGCTTACATTACAATGTCTGCAAAGAGTGTTTATCCAAGTTTTAATTGAATATCTTGTCCCATTTTTATTTATACAGATGTCTCCGTAAACATCCACATCGCCGACAAAATAAGCCGCTGCTTGAGCAGTTGATTGTTTATAAACCCTCATTACATAAGTTGTATCATTTCTATCAACGGAAAAGTATTGTTTTGAGCCGGAGTAATCATTTGCACATTTAAAGCCTGAGTTTGAAAGAATATAACCGTCGGCTCTTACTTTACCTTCCGGAGACACTCCGAAATAGTATTTTGATGAACTTTTAACAGCAATGATTTGTGATCCGAGAGTAGGATTGTTCTCATTGTTCCCCTCTGCCGAATATGCTCCTGTTGCACCGGGTGCCTGAAGATATACCATACAGTTAGTACTGCCAATTTTATAGCTGGCATCGATTGAGTCTGAATCAATGTTCCATCCTCCGATCTGACCGGCAGTCGCTTTAAGAAAACCGCCGCTGTGACCTGCTGAATCACCGTCAAGTGCAAAGTAATTCTTACCGTCAGCGGACATCAGTATTCCTGCTGTGATAACATTAGCATTGATAAGTTGAGTAGTAACTTCATTTATTACAAGTTTACCGTCTTTGATTAAACCCCAATCATAATTACCGTTGTAACCCGTTGAACTATGGGCTATACCCTTGCTGTTAAATCGCATTACTTCCTGTGCTGTACTTACATCATCGGTATCAATTATTAAAAGCTCTGACGGATTTGAAGGCGGATAAAGGATTAAATGTCCGCTTGCGCCTTTAGTAATTGCAGACGTTAACAGCATAAGTGATTTATTATAATAATTCAGCATGGCTGATGTACCGGCTTGTGCCGCCTTCTGCGCATCTTTTACCGCTTTGAAGCCTTCGTTCGATACTACTTGTTTTATAGTGTCAGCAAAATTTGAAGACGGCGTACCAAGTTCAAGCTTTATGTATCTTTCCTTCAACGAATCATATACGGTTTTTATCACTTTCATAGATGCAGAGACACCCATTGCCTGATTGATGATTTTTACCGTGTCACATAAATTGACGTTTTCCAGCGCTGCGAAGCTTCGAGGGTGATTTGCCTGAGATAAATCAAGCATTTCAACTGTCAAAGAGCCTTCAACGGCGTTTATGTCGTTTGCGGCAAGATAAGCGTTCGCATGAGTACGAAGATTCGCTGCGTTTTTCTCTTCGTTATCACCAAAATAAGACGACATATCAATTATTAATATTTTTTCAGGCACTCCGCTTTCATTTGATACGTTTATAATACCGTTGTTATCCGAAAGCGTTATACGCCCGTCGTCAGTATCAACGTATGGAAAAATCCCTGTGTATGAGTTTTCTGTTGAAAGCTTAAGTTCCATCGCTGTCATGTTCTTGCCATACCGAATAACTGTATTATTATCCTTGCCTCGATTTTTATGAAGCTTTACCGTATAGTTATCAAATTCATATTCCCCTCCGAAAGTATCAAGCACGCTGCCCTCTACTCCGCCGAGAGCCGCTCTTGCAGAACAGCAAGAAACTTTAAACGGATGAGTTGAAGTTACTGAACAAGATCCGACGCTGAATGAATGCGCTATAATTGAATTACTGAAAAGAAGTATCTGATTAATTGCCGCTTGTGCGGTTGTATTAGCGTTAATTAATACTTCATTTATCGGATATCCTGAAAGATCATAACTAATGTGCTGTAAATTTATTGTAATTATCCCGTTTATAGGCTTCGATACAGAATATATTCTGAAAAACTGATTATCCGAATTTTTATTTGGCTTTGTTTTTATAACAGCGCCGGGAGTTATGCTGTCAAAATATCTTCCGGAAGCGGGATACTCAATAACCGCCTCATATTGACCGTTACGCTCCTCTGTAACTTCGCATTTCAGACAGTCTTTCAGATAACCTATTTTTGTTTTAGCATCTTTATTAAATAAAATAGGAATCATAAAGTCCTCCATCTCGGTATTATTCTCACGTCTGTTATATTGCCGATAACAATTATTTTGTTGTTTCCCGGTTTTAATACCGGGAACCTATCAGAAAGCCAGCTCCCTGTACAATCAGTGATAACTCCGGTTTTTGCCTGGTTATAAAAAAGACAATTCTCTGAATCTATATGCATATATGCATATTTTTGCTTAAAGAAAAATTGAGTATTATCAATATAAAGTGCACAGGTTTCCCCTGCCGTTCCTGTAAGCCTAATAACCGGATAAGCTTCAAAGTTTGTCGGATTGATAACAGTTTGATTAATTTGATTACCAATTATTGTTGTGTCGCCAGATTTTAAATAACGAAACGGCTCGCAATTAAATTCTATTACGGCGTGACCAAAATTCAATAAATCTTCCTGAAATTCCACGTCATTAACACACATTGCCATTCTATAGTATTCCGGATCGTAAGTATCGGAAAGATTGTTATATCCGGTAACATTCAGCATCTTGTTAATTATCGGCATATATGTTTTTATATCAGAGCATCCGACATTATATTTAATTGAAACGTTATTGTATTTTCCACCGTCGATATACACGTCTCCGCTTCTGCCGGGAACAGAAATAAACTGACCGTCCCGCGCAGGACGCACCGGCGCAGGGCGCTGCTCGATGTATAATCCGCAGTCAGTAAACGAATTTTTTCCGTTATATGTAAATGAATTAAAACTCACGCAAACGCCTCCGTTTCACGCTTGATTTTGTTAAACAGCTTCTTAGATACTTTATCAACAAAGCTGTCAATGTCTCTGTCTGAGCTGTTTTCAACTTTTTCGATATGGAAATGAAAATTATAATTTGAGCTTTTATTGTTATTGTTGGTAACCGTTTTTTCAGCTGATGAAACAACTTGTGTTTGACGATCAAGACTTTTCAGAGCCTGATTTTTCTTGACAACAGATTCAGCGTTTATATCAAGCGTCATATCGGTCTTTAGTTTTTTCGGCATGGATTTTTCCATCTGTTTTTTGACGAAATCCATGCTTTTTTCAAAGCCGACTCCAACGCCCAAGCCTAAGTTTTCGCCAATTTCATTTTCAAACACCGTTGACGGTGAATGAATACCGAAAAGGTTTTTAATGAATCCGGTGACATTTCCAACCCAGCCGCGAATCATATCTCTGATCCAGCCAAGAGAGTTTCGGAGTCCGTTCCATAAGCCTTGAACAAGGTTTTTACCGAATCCTGCAAAAATTGACGACGGAGAATGAATGCCGAGCAAGTTTTTAAAAGTGTTGAGCAATTCACGAACAAGGTCTTTTATTGTTTGCCAGATCAAACCTCTGTTATCCCACAAGCCTTTAATCAGGCCTTTTATAAGCTGAAAACCGGCTTTTATTATTTCGGGTAGATTCTGCAAAATTCCCGTCGTAATCTTGCTTACAATAGTAATTGTTGAACTGATCAGCTTATTAAGGTTATCCGGCTCTACAAGAGACGTCATAAGAGTCTCAATTATCGTGAAGGCAGCATCGATAACAAGCTCGATGTTATCTGCAATACCGACAACAAGTGTTGAAATCAGTTCAAATGCTGCTGTAATTATCTTTTGAAGATTATCTTTTTCGAGCAGCGTTTGCGCGAGCGTTTTTATTATTTCAAAACACGCTGTCAGAATCGGCGATAGATTGTCAATAAGGCTGACCGCCAATGTACTGATGATCTGAGGAGCAATTTCTGCTACGGTACCAACAAGAACACTGAATATTTCTTGAATACGAGGAACGATAGTTTTAAACGAGCCTATTATATCCTGTACTCCTGCAATTACTTTTTCTTTGCTCCCTTCTGTTCCGGTTAATAATCCGGTAAAACCATCAAGAGCTTGGCTTAATCCGGGCAGTAGGTTAGATACGATGCCGTTTTTAACACCTTCAAAAGTAGATTTTAAAGTTGTTAAGCTATCTTGAAAATGAGCCGAAGCGTTCACTGCTTTGTCGCTCATTACAATACCAAGCTTTTCGGCGTTATCCATTAGCTGCTTTGTAGCTTCCGAACTTTGATTAAACAGCGGTGTAAGATTTTGACCTGATTTGCCAAACAACTTGTTAGCAATTGCAGCTCGTTCAGTTGAATCTTTCATACCCTGTAAACTCTTAGTGACAGCTGCGAAAGCCTCTTCACGGCTCATTTTGTTCAGATCATTAACAGATATACCAAGCTTTTTAAAAGTGTCAACAGATGCTGAAGATCCATTTTTAGCCTGATCTATCTGGTTTGTCATTGTCTTTAAACCGACAGTACAATCCTTCATTGAAGTACCTGATATATTCATCACATAATCCCATTTTTGATAAGCTTC
>CADAMY010000130.1 GCA_902789095.1 Oscillospiraceae bacterium
TCGGTAAGATTTGTCGGAACATCGACGATTATGCGTATAAGCTGGTCGCCTCTGCCTCTGCCGTTGATATTCTGAATGCCTTTTTCCTTTAGTTTGAATACGTCCATAGGCTGAGTGCCTTTTCGCAGGTTGTACTCAACTTTTCCGTCAAGTGTGGGAACGATAATTTTATCGCCGAGAGCCGCCTGAGCGTATGAAACGTGGACTTCGCACCATACGTTGAATCCGTCACGCTCAAAGAACGGATGCGGTCTGACAAATACGCCGACGTGAAGATCGCCTGCGGGACCTCCGTTAAGCCCTTTATTGCCCTCGCCTCTGACGTTGAGTATCTGTCTGTCGTCAATACCCGCCGGAATCGTAACTTCAAGCTTTCCGGGTTTTGTTACCCTGCCTCTGCCTGAGCATTTCGGGCAGGGAGATTCGATTATCTTTCCTCTGCCATGGCATTTCGGGCAAGCCTTCTGAGTCTGAATGACGCCGAACGCCGTTCTCTGCTGAGCGGTTACCTGACCTGTACCATGACAATCGGGGCAGGTTTTTGGCGAGGTGCCTTTTTTGGCTCCCGTACCGCCGCAGTCGGGGCAGACATCGATTCTGTTGATGTTTATAGTACGCTTACAGCCCTTTGCCGCCTCTTCAAACGAAATGGTAACGTTTGTTTTGATGTCTTCACCGCGTCTGGGAGCATTGGGGTTGGAGCGTCTGCCTGAGCCTGCTCCGCCGCCGAAAAAGCTTGAGAATATATCGCCGAGGTCAAAATCAACTCCGCCGCCGAATCCTCCGAATCCGCCGAATGGATTGCCGCCGCCTGCGCCGAAATTAGGGTCAACGCCTGCGTGACCATACTGGTCATACCTGGCTTTTTTATCCGGGTCGCTGAGCACTTCGTAAGCTTCGTTGGCTTCCTTGAACTTTTCCTCAGCCGTTTTATCCCCGGGATTGAGGTCAGGGTGATACTGCTTAGCCTTTTTTCTGTATGCTTTTTTTATTTCGTCCTCTGTCGCACCCTTGTTGATGCCGAGCACTTCATAATAATCTCTTTTATCTGCGGCCATTTGTGCTGCTCCTTATCAATGCTCACGGAAGCACCGAAAATATCGGCGCTTCCCTGCTTTTTATTCTTAATTATTCGCCTGTTACGTCCTTGAAATCAGCGTCGTAATAGCCGTTTTCATCTGCTCCGCCTGCCTGAGCGCCGCCCTGAGCCGCATTGGGATCGAATCCTGCCGCTGCATTCGGATCAACACCTGCTGCCTGAGCTGCTTTGTAGATTTTTTCGCTTATTTCATAGAATTTTGACTGAAGCTCATCCTGCTTTGTTTTGATGAGGTTGATATCCTGACCTTTGAGAGCTTCTTTGAGAGCTTCGATCTTTGAATTGATCTCGGCTTTGTCGGCTTCTTCAAACTTGTCGCCGCTGTCCTTGAGGAGTTTTTCACACTGATATACAAGCTGGTCAGCGTTGTTTCTCGTGTCTGTTTCCTCACGGCGCTGTTTATCTTCCTGAGCAAACTGCTCAGCTTCGCGAACTGCCTTTTCTATATCTTCCTTGGACATATTCGTTGAGGAAGTGATTGAAATTGACTGCTCTTTGTTTGTTCCGAGATCCTTTGCGGATACGTGAACGATGCCGTTTGCGTCAATATCAAAAGTAACTTCGATCTGAGGGATTCCGCGGGGCGCCGGAAGGATTCCGTCAAGGTGGAATACACCGAGAGTCTTATTGTCTTTTGCGAATTCTCTTTCACCCTGAAGAACGTGAACTTCAACTGAAGGCTGATTATCGGCAGCAGTTGAGAAAATCTGGCTCTTTTTAACGGGGATAGTCGTGTTTCTGTCGATGATCTTGGTGTTTACGCCGCCCATTGTTTCAATACCGAGTGACAGCGGAGTAACGTCAAGAAGAAGGAGTCCTTTAACTTCGCCGCCGAGAACGCCTGCCTGAAGAGCTGCGCCGATAGCAACGCATTCATCGGGGTTGATGCCCTTGAAAGGCTCTTTGCCGATAAACTGCTTAACAGCTTCCTGAACAGCGGGGATTCTTGAAGAACCGCCGACCATGAGAACTTTGTCGATTTCGCCTGTGCTCAGACCTGAATCCGCCATTGCGCGGCGTACCGGTCCCATAGTAGATTCAACAAGATCTACCGTAAGCTCGTTGAATTTTGCTCTTGTAAGTGTGAGTTCAAGGTGCTTGGGTCCGGTTGCGTCAACCGTGATATAAGGAAGGTTGATATCTGATGAAGTTACTCCTGAAAGCTCTATCTTTGCTTTTTCTGCGGCTTCCTTGAGTCTCTGCATAGCCATTTTGTCGCCCTTGAGGGAGATGCCGTTTGACTTCTGGAATTCGTCAACCATCCAGTCGATGATTCTCTGGTCAAAATCGTCGCCGCCGAGACGGTTGTTGCCGGCAGTTGCGAGAACTTCCTGAACGCCGTCGCCCATCTCGATAATTGAAACGTCGAAAGTACCGCCGCCCAGGTCATATACCATAACCTTCTGATCGGCTTCCTTATCAATACCGTAAGCGAGAGCCGCAGCCGTGGGCTCGTTGATGATTCTCTTAACCTCAAGACCCGCGATCTTGCCTGCGTCCTTTGTTGCCTGACGCTGAGAATCCGTGAAATATGCGGGAACTGTGATAACGGCTTCCGTTACCTTGTCGCCGAGATATGCTTCTGCGTCAGCTTTGAGCTTCTGAAGAATCATAGCGGAAATTTCCTGCGGGGTGAATTTTTTATCGTCAATAGTAACCTTGTAATCAGAGCCCATCTGACGTTTGATTGATGAAACTGTTCTGTCCGGATTTGTGATAGCCTGACGCTTTGCAACCTGACCGACCATTCTTTCGCCTGTTTTGCCGAAGCCGACAACTGACGGTGTCGTTCTTGCGCCCTCTGCGTTAGCGATTACAACCGGCTCGCCGCCTTCGATAACTGCTACGCATGAATTTGTTGTACCTAAGTCAATACCTATTACCTTTGCCATAATTTATTCCTCCTGAAGTAATTATATATTAATTTAATTTGCTACCGCAACTACTGCGGCGCGGATTATTTTATCGCCCGTTTTATAGCCCTTCATCAGGACTTTTGATATTGTGTTTTCCGGAAGATCGTCATTCTCTTCGTGCATAACGGCGTTATGAAGATTCGGGTCGAACGTTTCGCCTTCTGCGCCGAATGATTCGATTCCGAGCTTTGAAAGTGCCGTGAGAAACTGCTTATATGTCATCTCAACGCCTTTTCTGTAATCCTCAACCGACGTGTTTCCGTTAAAATCAACGCATCTTTCAAAATTATCTATTACCGCCAAAAGCTCGCTTATAACGCTTGATTTGCAGTCGGCGTAAAGAGCTTCTTTTTCCTTCTGTGAACGCTTGCGGAAATTATCGTACTCAGCGGCAAGCCTTAAATACTGATCGTTCTTTTCGTCAAGCTCTTTGCGGATTTTATCAAGCTCCGTATCCTCTTTTTTTTCAGGCTCAGCCGTTTCGCTTTTTGCGGCGGCAACCTTTTCTTTCTGCGCCTTTTCGGTCTTTTCGGCTTTTGCCTTCTTTTCTTTAGCCATGTCAGTTATTCCTTTCATTCATCGTTAAAAGTCTTTGTCAGCATCTCGCCTACAAGGTTGGTCAAAAACTTTACGCTCGGTATGAGCTTTGCGTAATCTATTCTCGTAGGTCCGATAATACCGATAGACCCTCTCTTGCTGCCGTCAATATTATAATTGGAAACGATAACGCTCGATTTCATAAGCTGCCTGTATGGATTTTCGCTGCCTATCCTGACCTCGACTCCGTCCTGCGAAGAAACTGACGAAAGCAGTTTGCTAAGCGGCTCGCCTCTTCTTAAAAACTCAAGCAGTTCATAAGCCGAATTGCCGTAATAATTTGAATAATGAAGAAGATTTGACTGACCGCCGAGAACGATCTCTGTCCTCAATGCGTCCTGAGCAAGATCGGATATTACCGTAACAAGCGGCATCAGCGTAAAAACGTCCGATCCGAGCGAAGCTACAAGACTCTGCATCATCGCAGTGTCGACGCTGCTCAGCGGCAGCCCTATAAACGAGGTTTTTACAACGTTATAAAACTTTTCGATAACCGACGCGCTCAGGTCCGTATCGCTTCTGCACACCTTGCTTTTAAGAACTCCGGTTGACGTCAGCAGAACTATCATAGCAGTATGAGTGCCGACGGGCACCGCTTCGATCCTCTTAATGCTCGCGCCCTCGCCCGAAGGCGTTGTGCTCACAGCGGCGCAATCGGTAAGCTCGGCAAGAACGGCTCCTGCCTTTTCTATAAGCTTTTCGGGGTCGCTGCCTGCGGAATGAATGCCCGCTTCGATCCTGCGCCTTACGGATTCGTCGATCGTGCTGTTTACCATAAGATGATCAACATAGTAGCGATAACCTTCGTTGGTCGGTATACGTCCGGCGGAAGTATGCGGCTGTTCAAGAAAGCCCATCGACACAAGCTCCGCCATCTCGTTTCTGACGGTTGCTGACGAAACTGAAAAATCAAGCGCATTAAGCAGAGCTTTTGAACCTACCGGCTCGCCCGTTTTGATATACTGCTCAACTACGGCGCCGAGAATCTTCTGCTTTCTTTCACTCAATTCCATTTAAACGTCACCATCCTTTTTAAAACATCTGACCGTCTTTAGCACTGTTAGCACTCTTTAACGGTGAGTGCTAACTCTGTAATATACTATACATACTATTTTTACCATTGTCAAGAGTTTATTTGTGAATAATTTGTTAAAAATCAGGAAAAGTCAAAAAAATATCCGCAAAAAATAAATTTTGCGGAAAAAGAAGTAATAGAGTATGATCATCGGGACATTCTTTTTGCCGTCCGCCTTAACGCGTTCACAGCTCGTTTTCTGAGCAGCTACGAGCAGCGGGAACAGAACGGCTACCGCATAAATTGCTTTGAGCACATAGTTTTCAAAAGAAATGCCGGATTTAACGAGTATAACTCCAACTGCAAGAACAACAACAGAAACAGCAAACCAGATAAATTTAGCCGCTTTATTGACAGGCTTGCTTTCTTTTTCTTTAATCTTCTTTTCTCCCGTTTCCATATTCCCTCTCCTTTAAAATCAATAACAAATAAATAATAACATAAAAAGAAAAAAATTACAAGATATATAAATAATATTTTTATATTTATTACATAAAAATACAGGATGCGGATCGCTGAGCCGCACCCTGAACAAAAAGACGGATATTTGCCGGTGATAAAAGAATTCAGTTCTCTTCAATATAATCGACAATGTCGCCTACTGTATGAACGCTCTCGGCAAGCTCCTCGGGAATCTCGATGCCGAATTCATCCTCAATGCTCATTACAAGATCGACAAGATCAAGGCTGTTGGCTCCGAGGTCATCGGCGATATCGCTGTCAAGAGTGATCCGATTTTCGTCTATTTCAAGCTGTTCACTGAGAATTTTTTTGAGTTTTTCAAAAACCATTATAGAGTCTGTCCTTTCGTAAATAGGAATTATATACACATATTAGATGCTTTTGTATTATTTGTCAATACCATTTATATAAAATTAAAATAAATCAATAATTCAGACGTTTTCGTGAATAAACAAGCCTTTATGAATATTAAAAACAGAATAATTCTTTGTAAAGGTTTTTACTTACGGTGGAAGTAATGAAGCTTGTCGATTGTGCAAAACTCTGTTGAAAATGTGCAAAACCTGCGTAAATCAAGGGTCATATACGGGTTTTCGACAGGATTCTTGTAAAGCTAAAACCTTTACAGCCAAAATCTCCTGTTGAAAACTAAATCTTTGTATTTTGATTTTTCCTGTATATTCAATGTATAATACATTTGATTGAATTTAATGTTAAGATAATAAGCTTTACATAATTTATCGGCATTTTTTAACGATTTTGTCCGCCAGATATTCCAGTTCTTCAATATGTTCAAGTTTGCCGATCTCCTGCCTGAACGACGCCGCGCCTCTCATCCCCTTTATATACCATGCGGAGTGCTTTCTTGCCTCTCTCATACCGATGTATTCGCCCTTGTATTCAACAAGTTTTCTGATATGGGCAAGCATCTGCTCCATTCTTTCTTCAACCGTAGGATCAGAAAGAACCGCGCCGTCTGAAAAATAGGCGTTCAGTTTTCTGAATATCCACGGGTTGCCGAGCGCTCCCCTGCCGACCATCAGAAAATCGCAGCCCGTTTCATTAAGCATTCTTTCGGCTGACTCGATATCCGTAATATCGCCGTTGCCGATAACAGGGATTTTTACCGCTTCCTTTACGGCTTTTATCATCTCGTAATTCACGGGCGGAGCGTACATCTGAGACTTCGTTCTGCCGTGGACGGTTATTGCGTCAGCGCCTTCTGCTTCGCATATTTTTGCAACCTCGGTACAGTTTATGCTGTCCTGATCCCAGCCGATCCTGATTTTTACCGTAAGCGGAAGTTCTGTGGCGATTCTAACTTCTCTGACAATTTTTGAGATAAGCTCAGGGTTTTTAAGCAGAGCCGAGCCGCCGCCGTTGCCTGCGATTTTCGGAGCCGGACAGCCCATATTTATATCAATAAAATCAGGGCTGAAAGTCCCGGCTTTCTTTGCCGCCTTTGCCATGATTTCAGGGTCGTCGCCGAAAATCTGAGCCGCGCAAGGATGCTCTTTTTCCGAAATCACAAGCAGCTCTTTTGACTTTTTATCCTGCATCGTCAGAGCCTTTGAGCTTACCATTTCGGTCACGGCGAACGCCGCGCCGTAATCAAAGCAGATTTCCCTGAAAGCTCTGTCGCTCACGCCTGCCATAGGAGCCAGAGCCGCCGTTCCTTCTATATTAAGATTGCCTATTTTCATAAAAAATCATCCCGAAAAATTATTTGAATTATTTTACCACAAGATAGTGCATATTGTCAAAAATGTGTTATAATATATTCATAAACTTTTTAACGGAGGACAATATGAAAATACTTGTTGTTGACGGAAACAGTATTGTAAACCGCGCTTTTTTCGGCATTAAGATCCTTACCACCAAAGACGGAAGATACACAAACGCCATTCACGGCTTTATGAATATCCTGCTCAGCATCATGAGCGAATACAAGCCTGACAGGGTCGCAATAGCTTTTGACGTTCATGCCCCGACGTTCAGGCACAAAATTTATGCTGAATACAAAGCAGGGCGAAAAGGTATGCCCGACGAGCTTCGGGAGCAGATGCCCGTACTAAAAGAGCTTCTTGGCGCTCTGGGATATAAAATAATCGAAAAAGAGGGCTGGGAAGCGGACGATATCCTCGGCACGCTCAGTCACGCCTGCACAGGTGACGACAAATGCTATATATCGACCGGCGACCGTGACAGCCTTCAGCTCATCAGCGACAACACAACCGTTCTGCTCGCTACGAGCAAGGGAACGGTAGTTTATGACAAGGCAAAGCTTATGGATGATTACGGCGTAGAACCGTACCAGATGATTGAAATAAAGGCGCTTCAGGGCGATACTTCCGACAATATACCCGGCATTCCCGGCGTAGGTCCCAAAACTGCCGGCGACCTTATCAAAAAATACTCGACGATCGACTATATCTACCAAAACCTTGAAACCGTTGAGCTAAAGGGCAAGCTTCGTGAAAAGGTCGAAAACAACAAGGATCTGGCATATCTCAGCCGTGAACTCGGCACGATACGGACAGATGCTCCGATAAGCCTTGATTTTGACGATTATATTCCTGCGCCGGCTGACAATCAGAAGGCAGTTTCCATACTGACGAATCTTGAAATGTTCAAAATGATTGAAAAAATCGGGCTTGATAAAGACAGCTTCGTTCCATCTCAGTTAAAAAGCGGCAAAACCGTTGAAGCCGTGTATACCGATTCACTTGACCTGACGGGCAGAACGGAAATTTTTATGTGCTTTGAAATAAGCGAAGGTGAAATCACCGCCTGCGCCGTAAATGACGGCGAGAAAGTTTATATACTTGAAAACAGCGATTTCGGTTTCGTCAGCCGTCTTGCGGATATTCTTGGCAACGAAGCTCTTGAAAAGACAGTTTACAACATAAAACCCGTTTACGAGTGGGCTTTCCGCCATAATATTGAAATAAAAGGAAATATCAACGACACCCTGCTTGCAGGCTACATTCTCAACCCTGCAGGAAGCGATTATTCGCCCGAAAGGCTCTCTCTTGAATACGGCGCCGCAGTACCGAAATGCGAAACGGATTCAGCCGCCGCAAAGGATGCCGCCGTTCTTCCCGAATTATGGAAAAAACTCAATGCCGAAATTACCGAAAACGGTCAGCAGCATCTTCTGCACGATATTGAGATTCCGTTTGCCAAAGTGCTTGCGAGCATGGAGGTTACGGGATTCCTCGTTGACAAAGAAGGAATCATCGAATACGGCAGAAAGCTTCAGGGTGAAGTCGATTCACTTACAGACGAAATATACTCCCTCGCAGGCGAGGAATTCAACATAAACTCCCCGAAACAGCTCGGCGAAATACTCTTTAATAAACTTCATCTGCCTGCGGCTAAAAAGACAAAGAGCGGATATTCCACAAGCGCCGACGTGCTTGAAGACCTGGCGATCAATTACCCGATAGTTGAAAAGGTGCTTGAATACAGAACGCTTGCAAAGCTTAAATCAACGTACTGCGACGGACTTGTAAAAGAGATCGCTCCCGACGGCAGGATACGCTCGACTCTCAACCAGACGGAAACGAGAACAGGAAGAATATCATCGGCTGAGCCGAATCTTCAGAACATCCCCGTCAGAACGCCTGTCGGCAAGGAAATGCGAAAATTCTTTACCGCTCCCGAGGGCAGCGTTCTCGTTGACTCTGACTATTCGCAGATAGAATTGAGAGTGCTCGCTCACATAGCTGACGACAGCGTGATGATCGACGCTTTCAACAATAATAAAGATATTCACACCATCACCGCATCGCAGGTTTTCAATATGCCTGCCGATATGGTGACTCCGCTGATGAGAAGCAAGGCAAAGGCGGTAAACTTCGGTATAGTTTACGGCATCGGCGCATTTTCGCTCGCAAAAGATATAAAAGTTACACGCAAAGAGGCGGACAGCTACATCAAAGGCTATCTTTCGCTTTACAGCGGCATTGACAACTATATGAAAAATATTACCGAACAGGCAAAGCGTGACGGTTACGTTTCCACCCTTTTCGGCAGAAGGAGAGCTTTGCCCGAACTCAGCTCGTCGAATTTCAATACAAGAAGCTTCGGCGAAAGAGTTGCAAGGAATATGCCGATTCAGGGAACGGCGGCGGATATAATCAAAATAGCCATGGTGCGCGTTTACGACCGCCTGAAAAAAGAAAATCTCAAATCAAAAATCATAATGCAGGTACACGATGAAATTATCGTTGAAGCCCCCGAAAATGAAGCCGAACAGGTAAAGAAAATTCTTGAAACGGAGATGGAAAACGCCTGCGAAATGAAAGTACGCCTTACAGCTCAGGCGAATTACGGCAGAACATGGTACGAAGCAAAGGGTGAATGAAATGAATATAACGTTTGTCTGCACGGGCAACACCTGCCGAAGCCCTATGGCAGAAGGACTTTTTAAAAAAATAATTGCCGACAGAAATATGACCGGTATTGAATGCCGAAGCTGCGGAATCTACGCTTTCCCCGGTGACGAAGCAACGCCCGAAGCCGTTGCCGCCGCAAATGAGCTCGGCGCAGATATTTCGGCTCACAGAAGCTCGCCGCTCAATCAATATATCATTGACAGCACGGATATTTTTATCTGTATGACTGCTTCACACGCCGCCGCTTTAAGAATCGCTGCACCTAAAAGCGATATCCGCATTTTAGGCAAGGGAATCCCGGATCCTTACGGCTACTCAGCCGAAGTTTACAGGCAGTGCGCTAAGGCGATTTATGAAAATCTAATGATTCTCGCCGACGTGCTGAGCGTTGAGATTCTGCCGCTTGACGAAAAGAGCGTAAAGGGCGTCGCAGAAATTGAAAAGGAATGTTTTTCTACCCCGTGGAATGAAGAAAACATAAGGGCGGAGCTTGACAATGATACGGCGCATTTTCTCATAGCCGCAAGCGGAGAAAAAATCATCGGCTACATCGGCGTTCACGAAGTCGCAGGCGAAGCGTACATTGCAAATATTGCCGTCAGCGAAAAATACCGCAGGCAGGGAATCGCCGAAAAGCTTTTGACTGAAGCCGAAAACGGCGCAAAAATGAGAAAAAATGAATTTATATCGCTCGAAGTGAGAAAGAGCAACGCTGCGGCGATTTCACTTTATACAAAACGCGGATACAAAAAAGCAGGCGAACGCAAAAACTTTTACACCAACCCTGCCGAAGACGCTGAAATAATGACACTCACATTTGATAAGGATGAAAACGAATGAAAATTTTAGGAATTGAATCATCTTGCGACGAAAC
>CADAMY010000131.1 GCA_902789095.1 Oscillospiraceae bacterium
CGCTCTGCTTGGCAAGATGGTCTATTGTGTCCTGCCCTTTTATAATAAGCTTTGCAAAAGACGTTGCGTTGAGAAGTTCAAAAACCGAGCCGTAAAGATCGCCAACCTGAACAACGTCATACGGAATAGCCGTCGGGATACCCATAACAAACGCTTTTCTTGCAAGCTCACGCTCGTTGTGGATTTCGGCAAGCGCATCATGATTCTTATAAACCTTTACGATAGTATCGGGGTCGGTACGGTAAACGATACCGTTTGCACCCTCGCCGATGACTTCGCATCCTTCAACGCTGAGCTTGCGGTATGCTTTTGAAATATCCATCATCTCAACAAAGCCGGTCATATCAAATATTTCGTAAACTTCGCTTGAGCAGTTAATGATCTTTGTGGTGGAATTGCTCTTTTTGAGTCTTAAAATAACACGCAGACCTGCGCTGGATATGTACTCAAGTTTTTCTGCGTCAATTATCAGCTCGCCTGTAAAACCTTCGATATTGCCGAGTATTTCTTTTTCGCACTCTGCCGCATTAGCCGAGTCGATTCTGCCGTTGAGCAGAATTGTAAGGGTGCTGCCGTTTTTGCTATAATCAAACATAATCAAATACCTCTTTATCAATATTTATCAAACACATGATGAAACAATGTGCTGTATTCTTTATAAGCGGCTGTATCTTCCAGCCCGGTCATAAGACTGAGTACCTTTTCGTTGTACCATTTCTGCTCCGCAGGATTTTTTTCGTTAAAGCGGTCAAAAACAGCTTCGCCGATTTTATCGTAATCTCGTGCCAGCGCCCGCATATTTGAAAGCTTGTCGCTCAGCCACAAAATCCTGACGTTTATATCGTCATAAGCTTCAAGCTCCTTGAGGGACTCTTCCTTGCGTATTTTCCAGCTTTCGGAAGCTTTCATTTGAGTTCGTTTATTTTCTGTTTCGCTCTCTACGAGATAAGCTATTTTTTCACCGAAGTTTTTAAAAATTTCATCGGCTGTAACCGGCGTATCTTCAACAGTATCGTGAAGCAGCGCAGCGCACAAAACGTCAACGTCTTTAGTCATTGTGCCTGCTATTGCGGCTACTTCCATAGGATGAAGTATAAAAAGCGTGCCGTCTTTTCTCGTCTGCCCCGAATGCGCTCTGACGGCAAAGCTGAGCGCTTCTTCAAAAAGTTTATGATTCAACTCTATACCTCCAAACTTAAATTTTATTATAACAAATGATTTATGATTTTACAATGTTTTATGTAAAAAAATAGTATAAGAACGTTGCTTTTGAATATTCTGCTTTGTATCGCAGATTTTTTTACTCATATAAGTTTTAACAGCTTAAAAGTTAATAAACCCGATTCTTCAAGTCCGCAATACCAGTCGTTCGCAAAAGCTGATTTGCTGTTAATTCTGATCAATATTCTTCGTGCTGACTGTACCGAACAGACCTTCCGTCTCTAAAGCAGAAACGTCTTCTTCGTCTGTCACGCCGTTAAGGTCATAGTCTGCCGCAGTATACTGTCGTCTTTTAAGCATTGATTCAGTCAGCGCACCCGCAGTAATGCACCTGACCATTACAGCATCTTCGCCGTCGATATTGCCGTCAAGGTTTACGTCGCCCGGAACACACGGCTCTTCAACCGTTATATCAAATGAAGCGGACTTTGAGTCATAAACAACGGTTATCGTTTGTATGCCTGTTTTGTTCAGGACAGTCGGACTGCATATAAATCCGTCGGTCACATTAACGGTTGTGCCGTCGCTTTTGTTCACGGACAGTATCAACCCCGTCGTATCAAGGCTTTCACCTTTAAAATAAACTGTTTTGGCAGGCATTGAAAAAACGGAAATATCTGTTGTAACGATTTTTTCCCAATGAGCGTAAAGTTCATGATCTTCCGCTGATAAAACTTCTGTATTCGAAGTGATCCTGTCCCCGCCCGAAGCCGCCGTATACCAGCCGGTAAAAACAAATCCGCTGCGCACCGGCGAGGGAAGCTCACCGTAAACACCGCCTGCCGTAACGGTTTTAGACTGTAACGGACACGTTCCGCCCTCAGGCATAAAAGAAACGGTTACGTCCTGCTTTTGTATTATACGGTTTTCAAAAAACACGTTTCGTATCTGTTCAACGGAGCCAGTAGTAATCTGATAAGAGTAAGAAAGCGGCTGATACGACTGTAAAGCGGTAAATATCAACGGAGCCACATAGTTCGTTGAGCCTGCCTGCGGCGACTTTGAGCCGTCATAGCTGTGACGTCCCGCAAGAAATCGCTCGATTCCGGGCACATACAGACCTATACCGAATTGGCTCTGTGTCGACGTCCACGCGCACCATGTTTCCGTGTCGCCGTCCGGCACTATAAACGTGCAGTCGTTTGCATAAGCTGCGTCTCCCCAGAAGTTCAGGTCGTCACGAACGGTTAGTGAATCGCCTGTCCACGGCTTATTGCCCGTATAACATGAGAAACGATTAAGATAACTGACAGTATAAAATGCCGGCACTTCCTGCGATGTGACGGGATGTGTAAATCCCGAATAATCGGTGAATCTGTTGTCCACCTGAATACGGTTATCAAGCAGAGTATAGCGGTTTTCCATATAGCTCGGTGTTATTTGTCCGTTAAGCGACCAATCCTGCGGCTGAACACGGATATAAACCGAATCCCCTTCGGTCACAATATCAATAAGGCGGCTGGAATTCTGATATTTGTCGCCTCCCTGCACAGGATTGTAATTCCAGACGTAACCGTTGAATTCTCCCGGAGTGTACCCTTCGGTCGCACCTGTTCCGTAATAAGACTGCTGAACGAGACGTCCCGTATCATAGTTGTTTATAAGATTCTGCAGTCCGTCTTCGTGATGGGTTTTATCTTCAATATAGCTTATTCCTCCGCCCCAGTTGAGCTGAAGGCCGACCTTGAATCGCGCATTTTCAAAATAATAAACGCTTTCATTATACACTCTGTACATCTGATAAGTTATGCTTTTTAAATAAACGTCGGCTGCTTCACCTGTGCAGGAATCAAAACGAACAGAGCGTATTGAATTTGCCGCTGCACCGTTTAAATATGCTTGTATCAGCGCACTGAATTCCATATCCTGACCTGCGTCAAGGAAAAACAAATCCGCAATCTCTGATCCGTTCTGTATATAATTTACCGTCATACGCAGAGGTTTGGTTGAGGAATAAGAAAAGCTCATACGGTTAAACTGACCTGAAAACTGATAAGAATCAGGCGTTACAATAAATCCTGAAGTGAGGCGGAACGAAGAATTGTCAACAACTTCTGAATACCCCTTTGCCGTATATGAAAATCCCGCATCTGTTAAAACGTATGAATATCCGCTGTGCTGTGTGATTCCGTTTTCACCTATAACGGAAACGTCTGCAGAACATACCAAAACCTGTGAGCCGTTTTCTGCGAGAGCAATCACATCAACAGTATGAGTACCTGCCGTCAGGGACGATATATCCGCCGTAATACTGAATCCTTCCGCAGACGGGTCAATTCCTTCTTTTACGTCGGGACGGTTCTGGATAAAGTCACCGTTGACCAAAGCTCCTGAGTCAATACGGTACGCAAATGAACGCACACCGCTCGTAAGAAAAGCCCATCCGGTCAAAGTAAGCGACGAGTGCTCGCCTGCGTTATAGTGTATCGGATTATCTGCAAGCCACGCTGCTGCGTTCCCATTGTTGCACAGCATTGTTTCGTCGAGTTTAACACTGTCAAAAGAGTGATTCTTCAAAGATGCAGGCGGCGAACTGTAAACGACCGACCATATATCGATAACAGCGCCGTTTTTAAGCTGAGCCACAGCCGTGAAAGTTATATCCGAGCCGATCTGAACAGGAACGGAAATAGAAAAACGTGTTGATTCGCCGTTTGCGCCGGCAATAGATGCGCCCTCCCGGATAACCTCCGGCTCGGTTTCGTATTTGCTGCCGTTGAGAACTGTTGTATCTGCAAAACGGTATCCGAATTTTTCAATTTTTTCTGAGCAGGCGATCCATCCGAACAGAGTTATCGTGTCAACGTTGACGTTTCCGAGCTGTGTTCCCGACGGATTGACCCCGTAAGATGATCCGAGAACAGTACCCGAATCAGCTCCGAAAATAAAATCTCCGTATACTCTGTAATTCACAGAGCCTTCAGCAGACGCATAAGGAGCAGACAAAGTGACGCACATTATTATCACAAGCAGAAAAGAAAATATTTTTTTCATAAAATATCACCTCTGGTCAAAACCTATTTTATTATATTATATAAAAATACATCTGAAAAAACAAGATAATATCAAAAAAGAACGGCAGGAAATCCCGCCGCTCTGATAGCTTTAATATAATTTGATCTTTTCCATGGTTTTTCTTTGATTAAATCTCGTCTGAATAAATTTAAGATAACGGTATATTTAATCCAGCGTCACGCTCGTCATATAAAAAGAAGAAATATCCGAGTGTCGAATCAGGAATAAAATTTTCCATTTCTTCTGTCGTCATTTGAACGGCGATCACCCAAATGCCGTTTTTGCCCTTGAGCTCTGCGTCAAATCCGAGCGAATTTAATCTCTCGCATTCGGCAGCAAGTTTTTTTTCGTCTTTTAAAAACTCTGCGTCAGTAAATACATTTATTGACAGCTTATAAATCACTTCGCTACCGTATTTTTTTCGTGCCTCGGTCAACGGATATGAAAAGAAGAATTCCCCATTCTCAGGCGTTGCATAACATGCCATACCGCTCGCTTCGTAATTACTGATGATTTTCTTATTATTTTCAATTTTTTTGGTGGTTGTCGATCTTTTTGAGCCAGCATCTGTTTTCTGCATCGCCGGCTGTGAAACTTCTGCCTGCTGTGACTGAGAAGAATACGACTGCGCCTCGCTGACAGCGTAAGCTGTATTTTGTGAATAATCTCCGTTGTTCTGCTGTGCGCCTGCCGAATCGCAAATCGTGTCGTACCTTCCGCCTTTTGCGGCTGCGCTTTCTTTTTTAATTAAGCCGCCCTTGGCGAAAACGATGCTTATTGCCGCCACGATGCACAGGCTCAGAACTGCCGACACGGCTATTGTATATTTTTTTCTTTTTGCTTTGTTTTCAGATATTATCTTTTCGCTTTTTTCAAACACGCTGTCTGAAATCTCTTTATAGTTCTTCATAATTGAAGCCCTCCTTTTCGAGTTCTTTCTTTAATGCCTGCTTTGAACGGTATAAAAGATTTTCAACCTGACGGGCGGATTTTTTCATAATTTTTGCAATCTGTCTGTTGTCAAAATTTTCGAAATATGAAAGATAAATCACGCTTCTGTAATCGTCTTTGACTCTTTGCAAAGCACGGTGAACGATTATTTTCCGTTCGGAACGCAGATACTCATTTTCTATATCGGCCCTGTCGTCCGCCATCCTTGAAAGCTCGTCAAAACTCAAATCACGGATTTTTGAACTGCGGCGCAGATAATCAAGAGCCGTATTTCGCCCGATCGTATAAAGCCACGTTTTAAAAGAATATCTTGCTGAAAAATGCGGCTTTTTGACAACCAGCTTTACAAAAGTGTCCTCCATCAGTTCCTCCGCCGTATGCAGATTCCCCGTAAAGGAATTTATGTAAAGGATCAGCCCGTCTTTATACTCCTTAATTATTTCAGTCATACCGTCCTTGTCACCGTCAATAAAACGGAGATAGTTTTTTGTTCCGTTATCCATTGGCAGCTCCTTTCTGAAAAGCTTTTCATATATTAAACGGTTGATTATTTATTTTCTCTCACTTGATTTT
>CADAMY010000132.1 GCA_902789095.1 Oscillospiraceae bacterium
GCTTTTGGTGCCGGAAGCGGGGAACATCCGCTGCGGCTTTGCCTTGCGTATTGCGTCCTCGCGACCGCCGCACTGCGGCAGTACCCGCTTCGGACTTCGGCGCTGCAAACAGTTCACCGGACTGTTTGCTTTACGCGCCTCACCCTCTCAGGGTTCGACCCCCGCATTAAAAAAGCAGCCGAGCAAATGCTCTGCTGCTTTTGGTGCCGGAAGCGGGGAACATCCGCTGCGGCTTTGCCTTGCGTATTGCGTCCTTGCGACCGCCGCTCAGCGGCAGTACCCGCTTCGGACTTCGGCGCTGTAAACAGTTCACCGGACTGTTTACTTTACGCGCCTCACCCTCTCAGGGTTCGACCCCCGCATTAAAAAAAGCAGCCGAGCAAAAGCTCAACTGCTTTTGGTGCCGGAAGCGGGGGTCGAACCCGCACCCTGTCGCCAGGACTGGATTTTGAGTCCAGCACGTCTGCCAATTCCATCATTCCGGCAGGTACTTGATTATTATATAATCTTTTATATTAAAAATCAATACCTTTTTTAATTATTTTTAATCAGCATCCGTTTGGCTGAACAATGATTATCTTAAAAATTCAATTATGAATTTCTGCGAATACTCTTTTCCCTTATGAAGTATATACGGCTCACGCAGGCACGCCATTCCCGGCATATCGCCGCCGACTCCGCATTGAGAATAATCTATATTCACGGTAATATTATCATCATATTCAAGCTCGTGAACGTGCTGAGCTTTTTCAAGCGATGACTGAGTGTAATTCCATACGTTGAACGAAAACGGAGCATCGGCTTCGCTTATTCTGACGCCGTTTTTCTGCTCATTTGTAAGAGTAAGATATCTTGTGTCGGTCCTGCACCCGTTTTCCTGCGGGCGCATATATCTGTGTTCAAGATTTCTGACTTTATCGCTGTAAACGGCTATTGCGGCGCCTGTTTTTCTGTCGATATAATTTTCGTGCGGTCCCCTGCCGTACCATTCGGCATTTTCAAAAGCACCGTCAGTTCTGAACGTCATACCGAAGCGCACCATATCTATTAAAGTCGGTTTGCCGCTGTGTTCAACAAGAATCCTGCCGTCTGTCAAAACGGTATAGTCTACCCTTACTCCGCTCATATGAGAAACAGAATAAACCGTTTTTACCGTTACCGAGCCGTCGTCGTTTTCAGTAATATCCCTGATATGAGATTTTGATTTTTCAACAACGTTTTCGTAACGGTACGACGGATTAATTTTAATCATCGGCGGAACAAAATTAAATACTCCGATATCGTTATCCGTAAGCGCTCTGTAATAATTCGGCTCAAGCGGTGAAGTTATCATCTCTCTGCCGTTTAAAGAATAAGAAGTCATTCTGCCGCCGACAAATTCAACCTTAAAATCATTGCCGGAAATCACAGCTTTATTTTTGCTTTTTTCAATATTCAACTGAGATGCGGCAAAAGTTATAAGAATCTTTTCGGCTTTTTGAATCACGAACTGATCAAACGTTATTTCAAATCCTTTTTCAGCCCAGCAGCAATCTTTGTTAAGCAGAACTGTGAACGTGATTATATATTCCTTTGTGCTGTCAAATTCAACCGGGTAGTCAACGGAAAAATCTTTTTCGCTTAAAGGAGCTGTGTTGAAGTCGTTTATTTCGGAATTGAAAAGCTTTTTGCCGTCCTCAGTAATGGAGTATGTGATTCTGTAATCAGAGAGGTCGGTAAACATCTGCTTGTTCTTAAACACAAACTTTCCGCCGGTTATATCTTGACATTCGATTCTGAAAGGAGCATAGACTTTCTTAACTTCTTTGATACTCGGATGAAGAGTACGGTCAGCGGCGATGATTCCGTTGGCGTTGAAATAAGTGTTGCTGCCGGTAATAGCGGTAGTATTGAAACGGTTGAACTTTTTGCTTCTCGTTTCTTCCTTTTCAAAGTCCGTACCGTAAAGCCAGCGTTCTTCACCGTCGACATTGAAACGCAGAGCCTGGTCAACAAAGTCCCAGATAAATCCGCCGCACATATTGTCGTACTTTTCAAAATCGTCCATATACTCCCGGAAATTGCCGAGGCTGTTTTCCATAGCGTGAGCATATTCGCAAAGGATTATCGGTTTGCCTTCATAGTCGGTCGCTTTAATAGGTTTATTATCCGCCGCAAGCGAATTGATAAAATTATCGACTGCGCTGATTTTAACTTCCTGACGGTTTCCCATTTTTTTCATCAGGTCTTCAGACGGATACATACGGCTGATAACGTCGCTCTTTGTAAAATCAAAATCGCCTTCATAATGGAACTTTCTCGTCGTATCAAGCCTGAGCGCAGCTTCTTTCATTTTAACAAAATTGCTCCCGTCCCCTGCTTCATTTCCGAGGCTCCACATAAATATGCACGGGTGATTTCTGTCCCTTAAAACCATACGTTCCATTTTATCGACAACAGCGCCAGTCCAGTCAGGATTGCTTCCGGGAATATCCTTGCGGCGAACGCCGTGGCTTTCCATATCGCACTCATCCATAACCATAAGGCCGTACCTGTTGCAAAGATCGTAAAACTGAGGGTCGTCGGGATAATGGCTTGTTCTGACGGCATTTATATTATGCTGCTTCATTATGATAATATCTTTTTCGGTAAGCTCTTTTGAAATAGCCCAGCCGTTGTCAGGATCAAAGTCGTGACGGTTTACGCCCTTTATCATCAAAGGCTGACCATTAAAATAAATCTGTTCTTTTATAAACTCAATCTTTTTGAATCCTACGTCAATTTTTTTAGCGCAGTAAGTGCCGTCGCTTTTCTCCAGCTTGATTACAAGCGAATATAACTGAGGATCTTCATGGCTCCATAATCTCGGATGGACAATCGTCTTTTTAAAAGAAAACTTAGTATTCTTTTCGCCCTTTAGTATAAAGCCTTTGTTGGCAATAACAGTTCCATCTTCAGCCAAAAATGCCGTAATTCTGCCTGAAAAAGATTTGTCGGAATAATTGTTAAGATAAACGTCAAGATTAATTTCAGCACTTGAAAATTCATCGTCAAGCTCTGCAGTAAAAAAGAAATCTCTGATACACATTTTCGGCTCAGCATAAATATAAACTTCACGGTAAATACCTGACATATTCCACATATCCTGATTTTCGATATATGTAGCGTCGCTGTATCTGTAAACGACGGCGGTAAGGGTATTTTCACCGTTGCGTAAAAACTTCGTAACGTCAAATTCATGAGGAGTCATCGAGCCCTGAGAATAGCCGACAAACTCATTATTGAGATATACTTCAAGTGCAGATTTGCATGCGCCGAAATGAAGGAAAATCTCTCTTCCGTCCCAGTTTTCCGGTACTTTAAACGTTCTTCTGTAAATGCCGACTTCCTGACAGTCATGGTCAATGGTCGGTATTTTATTTTTCTTGCGGCATACAGCCCTCGTAAAAGTACTGGCATAATAAAGCGGTACGCCGTAACCCTTAAGCTGCCATAAAGACGGAACGGCAATATCGTCCCAGCCGCTGACATCATATTCATCTTTATAAAACCCGTCTGGCAATGCGTTTTCCAGTCCGAGCGTCCAGCGGAATTTCCACGTTCCGTTAAGACTCATTTTATACTGTGACCCAGTATTATTAAGCGCATCCGCTTCGCTGTCGTAAGGCATTGAGATAACGTGCCCGTCCTCTTTATTGATCTTAAAAACTCTTGAATTTTCCCAATTATATTTCATAGTCAACATCCTTAAAATAATTTTTAACTTCTTCTAAATCGTTGAAAATTCTGTAAATGTCAAGCTTATCCGTATCAGGCTGTACCATATCCGGAATACATATCGCTTTTATACCCGCTCTGTTTGCCGAAAGGATGCCGTTAAAAGAATCCTCAAGCACTACTGCGTTTTCTTTATCAGTTCCGATTTTTTTACATGCTGTAAGGAATATTTCCGGATCAGGTTTTGCGTTTTTAACCTCATCGCCGCAGATATAGTCGTCAAAACAATCAAAAATTCCTGCGAGAGTGAGCGTCGTTTTTACCCATTCTGAATCAGAGGATGAAGCGACGATCGTTTTTATGCCGTCTTCTCTGAGCTGAGCCAAAAGCTCCTTTGCGCCTTTTTTTACGGGTACGCCTTCTTTTTCATATCTTTTTGTCATCTCGGTATGAAGTCTTCCGAAATAATCCTGATAATCAAAATCTTCTCCGTAAATGCTTTTAAGCATAACGCCTGCCTGTTTGTTTGTAATACCGAGGAGCTTGATATAAATATCCTTTGTCATAATATATCCGTTTTCTTTGCTCATTTCGCCGAGAGTTTCAAAAGTAACTCTTTCGCTGTCTACAAGCAATCCGTCCATATCAAAAATTACTGCTTTAATCAAATTATCACCTTTTTATCATAAAATACGATTTATTCTATCATAAAAACAATTAGAGTTCAACAGTTAAATAAAATAAACGCTCTGCGCATATAATTAACCGGAGGTGTTGATATGAAAAAAACAATATCAGTTTTTGTATCAGTATTATTATTTTTAAACTTATTCACGTTTGGCGTCAATGCAAAAGACTCAGGCACAATGCCGGTTAAAGTAACCGCGAAAGCGGCTATACTTATGGATCAGACAACGGGAAAAGTATTGATGAGCATGAATCAGGACGAACGCCTGTACCCTGCGTCAGTAACAAAAATAATGACGATGCTTCTCGTTGCCGAAGCTATTGACGACGGTAAGATCAGTATGGATGATACCGTTACGGCAAGCGCAAACGCAGTAAAAAAAGGCGGCTCTCAGATTTGGCTCAAGGAGGGCGAAACAATGAGTGTCAAAGAGCTTTACAAAGCGATGGCTGTTTACAGCGCAAACGACGCCTGCACCGCTCTGGCAGAAACGGTTTCCGGCAGCGAAGAAAGCTTTATAAATCTAATGAACGAAAGAGCGTCGCAATTAGGAATGAGAAACACTCATTTTGAAAACTGCACGGGACTTGATGACACAACCGATAATCATCTTACAACCGCTTACGATATTGCGCTGATGGCGAGGGAGCTGATGACTCACAAATTCGTTACTGATTTTACAACTATTTGGATGGATTCGCTCAGAAACGGCGCAACTGAGCTTGTCAACACAAATAAGCTTGTAAGATTTTATCAGGGCTGTACCGGACTGAAAACGGGAACAACTTCAAAAGCCGGATGCTGTCTTTGCGCCACGGCAACGAGAGACGGAACTTCGCTTATCGCTGTCGTTCTCGGCTGTTCAAACAGTACGGACAGATTCGAGGGCGCCAAAACTATGCTCAATTACGGCTTTGCGAACTGGTCAACGGTAACGCCTCAGCCGGATATGTCTCTGATTACCGACGTGAACGTAATAATGGGCGAAGAAAAGTCAATTACACCGAAAGTGCCGGAAAGCACAGCTTTGCTCATCCCAAAAGGAAAAGAGAAAGACATTGTTCAGGATATTGAACTTGCCGCAAGCGTTGAAGCTCCTGTTGAAATCAACCAGGTATTAGGTACGGTCAGGATGAGTATTGACGGCGAGGAAATCGGATCATACCCACTCACTTCTCCTCGATATATAGAAAGAATTACCGTAAAAAGTGTAATTATCAGCCTTCTTAAATCATTGTGCGGCAAATAATCAGGATTTTTGTTGTTTAATGTTATGGTACAATTGATAGGTAACAAATAAAAGTAGAAATTCAACTCAAATATGATATGATGTTAATAACGACAAAAACAAAGTATCAAAAGGAGTT
>CADAMY010000133.1 GCA_902789095.1 Oscillospiraceae bacterium
TGAAGATACTGATTTATATAAAACAATAATGAAAATTGATAATCCGAATCTTGTTCATATCGTCGGATTCACAACGGCGGGCAATGATTTTTATGCCGTCCAAGAGTATATTAACGGCGAAACGCTGGATGATTACATAAAGAAAAAAGGCGTTCTTTCCGAAGAAGAAATGAAAAAAATAACGTGCGATATATGTTTTGGGCTTTGGTCTCTGCACGAAAAAGGAATCGTCCACCGTGATCTTACTCCCCGCAATATAATGATAACGGCTGAATCAAAAGCCGTGATAATTGATTTCGGTATCAGCAGATTCAGAAAAGCGGATAAAACCGCCGATACTCAGATTCTCGGCACTCAGGGTTTTGCCGCGCCTGAGCAGTTCGGATTTTCTCAGACCGACAGCCGTGCGGATATTTATTCGATCGGCGTTCTGATGAATTATATGCTCACGCAGTCTTTGCCGAACGAAAAACCGGCAGGCGGAAAGCCGGGCAAAATCATAGCGAAGTGTATTTCACCCGACGTCAACGACAGGTATCAGAGCGTGGAAGAGCTCAGGAGCGTAATAAAGAAAAAGATAAATCTGTTCCCGATACCGGGATTCAGAAAGAAAAAGTGGTGGCATATAGCCGTTGCGGTTTTCTATTATTCTGCGGCTGTATTTTTTGCGGTTATCGCTTTTCTGTCCGGGATTGAAAAGAGCCCGGTTACCGCAGTATTGAATTCAATAGGATTCATTTATATGTTTCTTGTGCCGGTAGTTGCAGTTTTTTATTTTAACAAATGGCTTAATAAATGGTTTTTTACGAGAAATAATCGTGTATGGGAGCGTGTTATGATAATTATACTGACTATATTTGTTTTAACAATCATAGGCTTCCTGCTGTTTTTCTTAGTATAAAACAAAAAAATTTAATATGTTGTGCTGACGGCACACCAATTACCCTCCTTTTGTTTGTATAATTGCACCAACAAAACAAAAGGAGGTTTGCTTTATGGCAGACGAAAAGAAAAATGTTGACTCGAATCAGCAGAACGGAAGTAACGATCTTCAGAATTTTCAGAAAGCAGTTGATTACGCCGTAAAAGAGCAGAAGAAAAAGAAGAGAAAAAAGAGGCTTATTGTTTTTGCGGTTATTCTTGTTGCAGTGATTGCAATAGCGGTATTTGCGAGTAAACCTAAAGATTATGATTTTGAAAATCCTATGCAGAAAGTTACGGTAGATACGATTCTCAGCGACTTCAAAGCAAATTCATCCGAAGCTTCAGAGAAGTATTCGGATAAGGTTGTAGCGATTACGGGCAAGGTTGGCTCTATTCAGGACAGCTATATCGTTATTGATCCTTATGATGACGATAACTGGCTTTACAGCGTTGACGCCTATATGGAAAATAATGAAGATTTAAAGCAGGTTGTAGTAGGGGACACCATAACGGTTGAAGGGGTTTGCGATAAAACAACGCTTTTCGGCGACGTAAAAGTTTCAAAATGCGTATATGCGGATAAATTTGCAGTTGTGCCTGATTATGCAAACGCAGTAAAAATCAGCGCAGAAGATATTTATAAGGCATATACCGAAAATCAGGTGAAAGCCGATGAGAATTTCAAAGGCAAGGTTTTAGAAATAACTGCAAAAGTTACTTATTTAAGTGATGATTACGCTGTACTTGAGCCTGAAAAAGACGAATGGCTGAGCCTCGGGCTTGATATTCAGATAAATTTTGAAAACAACGAAGAATTCAAGAAAGTTCAGAAAGATAAAACCTGCACGATAGTCGGCGAATGTTACGGCTCAGGCTCGGTTTACGCTGTCAAGCTCTGCCGGGCGATTGTAAAATGAAATTGAGTAAATTTAATTAAAAATAAATGGCTGCCTTGGTGTGCAGCCATTTTTTAATGTTTAAAACTATTCAGTTTTTGTGAAGCTTTATAAACTTTATCATTTTGAGCCAGTCTTCACGGCTGAAGTAATGCTGTCCGCTTCTCATATAAAATCCTACGTCGCCCTCAAGGTATTCGTCCCCGGGCTCAGGCAGGCGGTCGTCGTGAATAAATCCTTTTTCAAATGCGGGAGAAGCTGCCGCACAGCATAAGAATTCGGCATAAGGGTCAGCCCATATATCCTGCTCTGCGCTGCCGACCGAAACGTTCCTCGGCGCAATGCACGCAAGCAGAAAATGCTGGTCAAACGGCATTCCGTGCTCGTTGTTGATATATTTTTTGTAATTTTCGCAAAACCAGAACGGGAATTTGCGGCAGATATCCTCAACCGTTTCGCCTCGTTTGTCTCTCGTTATCGAGTCGCCCGAACAGCCTGAATCATTTGAATGGGCAAAGGCGAATCTTGAGTCTGTCGCTGCGGCAAAAAGCGACGTTTTGCCAAGCCTTGAATGACCGCATACAACCGACGTGCCGAAGTCAAGCGTGTCTCCGAGCGTTTCGGCATAGTCAAGAACTCTGTGCGAAGCCCACGCCCACATTGCGATTTTACCGGGGTCTGTGTCGTTCCTTTTGCCGTTGTCAAAAAGTATGCCTGCAAGCCCGTCTGTAAAGTCTTCGTCGTCGCTCGTTACGTCTTTATAGCAGAATGAGAATACGGCGAATCCGTTATCTATCAGTTCCTCCGTCGGCATATATCTGTCGGGTATGTCGGGCCTGAAATTTATGTGAACAAAAAACGGAAGATTCTTTTTTCCGACAGGTATAACTGACCAAAACGGAAACGAAAACTCCTTGCCGTTCAGGGTGCAGTGAGCCGTTATTTTATTGCACGGAGCTTTTCCTGCGCAGAATCTCGGTATAGTATTTTCTTCAACCTCAAACGATATTTTTTCAGGCGCAGGCGGAATAAATCCGTATTCCTCGCTTTGCATGATTTTTATCATTTCCTCTTTTGATAAAAGGGGAGGGAGCGAAAGTTTATTTAACAATTCATTAATCATTTTATCATTCCAATCCGTTGTTTATAATATAAGCGGCAGTCATAAACCGCCGCTTATTCTTAAAAATATATAATCAGAAACTGCCGCCCGTGCCGCCGTGGCTTGTGCCGGACGAGCTTGTGTGCGAGCCGTTGCCCGAAGATGAGCTTGCTTTTTCTGTTCTTGCAACGTTGCTGTAAAGGAATCTGTCGTAGCTCTGGTCAAGAGCAAGGCTTCCGGGTACAACGTATTCGTTTGCGTCAACACGGCTTTTTACTGATTTAAGGTTGGCAGTAACAGCCTTCATAATAATGAAAGCGATTACAAATCCGATTGCAAGGTCAATAAATATCCATTTTGTTTCAACAGTCGGATGACGCACGGAATTCATCGCTTTATAAAGATTATCCGTTATTCCGTTGAATGCCGCCGCATAATTGCCGTCAGTCAGGTCGGATGAATACTTTTCAACGCAATTCTGAAGCTTTTCTTCCGAAAGCTCCATAGCTTCGCCTGTTGTGGAAATCCACCACTGTCTCTCAGTCATTCCGAGAAGGAAAAGAATACCGTCTCTTTTTTCGCCCTGACCGTAACCGTTGTCATCATAGAAATCGTCGGCATAAGCCATTCTGTCCTTACCGTTGAAAGTCGGGACCGTAACTATAACAAAATCACATTCAAGCTCGGCGGAGTACCTTTCAAGCTTTTCAAGAAGATCCGCCTTTTCGTTTTCACTCAGCAGTCCTGCGTCGTCAACAAGTAAGGGCTTGAGTCTCTGTGACGGGATAGCTGATGCGCCTATTGTCAGCATGTCGTCTTCTGCAAATGCGGGAATTACGAGCAGTAAGCAGAGAACAATTACCGTTAAGAAAGAAAGAATTTTTTTAGTCATATCATTTCCTCCTTAAAGCAAAGCTATAAGCCACATGACGGCATATATAAGACCGCCAAGACCTACCGAAAGAGCCGCAACGGCTTTCCAGAACGCTGATTTGTCAAGAGGCAGATCACCTACGAATTTACCTGTCTGTCCGTTCATTGCGAACGTGAATTTCTGACCGTTCCAAGACGTGTTGAGCAGCCATACGGGGTAGAGCGCATAGCGGTAAGAGCCGTTTTGAACGTTCATGCTTGAATTTTCAGCGTGAACTCCGGTATAAACGGAATCAACCGTGCTTTTGAATGCTTCCTCTGCGCTGACCTTTATTCTTTCGTTTGCCCGTTCTATGCTCTCGTCTGCGCTGACGTCGTATTTATCCGCAAGATAGCCTGCAAGATAAGCCGTCTGAAAATCAACAGCCTGACTTACGTCAAAAGGCTCGATGGATTCCATAAGATCGTCGTCCATTTTTGTTGAGCCGTCAACGGGCAGAGAGTCGATTTTGATTCGTCCGCTTCTGTAAATATCGTAAACGGACGTTTCGGTATAGTTGTATTTGCTGTCGCTCCAGGTGCGGATAATGTCGCCCTTGTAGCTTATTTGAGCGTCCGCGTCGCAGTTGAAAAGCCAATGGGGAACGTACACGCCTTTGATTTCGTCAATATGATTTTCATCCTTGAAGATTTTCGGGATGAATTTTTTTGAATTGATGTGATTTTTGAGAGCTTCCTTAGCGGCTTTCTTGTCAAGCTTGAACGGAATAACAATATCCGGTTTCAGCTCGCCTGCAAAATTGCCTTTGATTACAACAGGATTGTCGCAGTAAGGGCAGGACGTTGCCGCCGTGGTTTCATCGGCAACAATTTCACCGCCGCAGGAATTGCAGACGTATACCTTCATTCCTCCGGCTTCGTCTTCTCTGAAAGTTGCGCCGGAGTTTTCACTTTCCCATGAAGCGGAATCGGGCTGCATATTGTTAAGAGCCTCGTCTTTTGCCAGCAGCGCTTCCATCTCAAATTCGGTGTCGCAGTACGGACACTTCATCTTCTGAACGGAAGTATTGAACTCAATGGCTCCGCCGCAGCAAGGGCATTTATAGTCCATTAAAGTTGACATATATACACCTCTTAACAGTAGTAATTATGAAATATCGTTTGCATCAAAGGGATCGCCGCACTGCGGGCAGAATTTAGGAGGATTATGAGGATCTTCCGGCGTCCAGCCGCATTTATCGCATTTATAAAGAGGTGCGCCTGCGGGTTTCGGAGCGCCGCACTGAACGCAGAATTTACCCTGATTTACAGCGCCGCATTTTGAGCAGGTCCAGCCGTTTTCTTCAGGCTTCGGGGAGCCGCATTCGGGGCAGAATTTACCTGTTGCAGATGCACCGCATTTAGCGCATTTCCAAGCGGTTGCGGCTGCGGGTTCGGGCTTCGGAGCACCGCATTCGGGGCAGAATTTGCCTGTTGCGGATGCGCCGCATTTAGCGCATTTCCATGCTCCCGGAGCTGCCTGCTGAGCCTGCTGAGCCTGCTGAGCCGCCTGCTGCTGTTGCTGCTGACCCATTGCAAAAAGATTCTGAGCTGTGTTGACGCCGCCTGCATTCATAGCCATACCCATACCTACAAAGCCGCCCATGGCTCCGTTCGGGTTGTTTGCAGCGCCTCTCATCGCTTCGCCCTGGCTCTCAAGGAATACGCCGCCTGCCATACCGGGATTGTTGCCTGCAGCAGCGCCGCGCTGGTATCTCTTGAGATATTCTGCGTCTTCTTCGTTCATCGTGATCGGGTTGAGAGCGATCTTTACAACCGTAAGACCTCTCTTTTCAGCCCAGTCATTGCGAAGAGCGTCGTTCATAGCGTCTTTTAATTCGTTTGTGTGAGCGGGGATCTGG
>CADAMY010000134.1 GCA_902789095.1 Oscillospiraceae bacterium
AGCCTCGGCATCATTATGTCAAGTATCAGGCATTGAAACTCCTTGTGTTCAAGTTTTTCGAGAGCTTCAAAGCCGTCATAAGCTTTTTCAACTGCGTATCCGTCGTTTTCAAGGTAGATGCTTACAGACTCAACAATAGCCTTATCGTCATCACATATAAGTACGTTAAACATAAAAATCTCTCCTCGGATATATTAAATCACAAAATTTAAAAGAACTGATTTATGAAATGCAAAGAAAAAATAAAAAATTATATATTCTGATTATGATTATAGCATATTGAAAAAATTACATCAACAAAATAATGATTCTTATATCTTGTATTTTATCAGATTTTGTGTAATAATAAATTAATACACCAAAAGGAGGGATCGTAATGTCTGCGCCCGATAAAAAGGAAATTATTTATCTTAAAACCGTACAGGCTTTTATTGACAGCGAAATAGAATCGCTCAACGATCTCTCCGCCGAGCTTGAGGATAAAATTATGGCAGAGGGTCAGAAGTTTTCGCTTGATAATCCTTACGCTTCTGTTTACGGCGGTGTGAATGTAACCGAGCATCAGTACAGTATGGAGCGAAAAATTCAGCGTAGTGAAACGGCAAAGGCAGAAGCATATTTTTTAAAGAAACTGCGAAACAATCCTTATTTTGCCAGAGTGGATTTTGAAGAATACGGCTTTGATGAAGAAAATTTTTATATAGGCATTAAAACTCTTTTTGACGAAAAAGAGCTGAGCCCTTATGTCTATGACTGGCGCGCTCCGATAGCCTCGCTGTTTTATGAGGATTTTGATGGCGAGGACGCTTATTATGAAGCTCCGTCAGGCAAGATAAAAGGCAGAATCCTCAGAAAACGGCAGTATAAATTTAAAAACGGCAGAATCATTGACTGCTTTGAAAACAAGCTTAAAATTGACGACGCCGTGCTTCAGGAAGCGCTGAGCGAAAGCTCAACAGACAGACTCAAAGTTATAGTCAGCAGTATTCAGAAAGAGCAGAACAAAGCAATCCGTTTCAGCGGCGACGAGAATCTTGTCGTCAGCGGTCCAGCGGGCTCCGGCAAAACGTCGGTCGGATTCCACAGAATTGCTTACCTGCTCTATAAGAACAGAGACAGGCTTTCTTCTTCTGAAATAATCGTGTTTACGGGCAGCGATATTTTTTCAAGCTACGTTGCAGATATTATCCCGGAACTCGGCGAAGCGCCTATAAGGGACTTTAATTTTTATAAACTTTTTAAGCGGCATCTCGGCGGATTCCGCTCGACCGATTATTATGAGCTTGCGGAGGAGCTTATAAATAAAAATCAAAAACGTGAAGCAGAAATCAAAATCAAATATTCCGATGAATTTTTGACTCTGCTTGAAAAAACTGTAAAAGAATATGCGCCTGTGTTCTCGGATTTTGAAATGTATGACGATACCGTTTTTAAAGGCGAAGACGCTCTGCGTTATCTTATGCGAAGAAAAAAGAGCAGAAATTATTTTGAGCAGGTTGCCGTTCTTAATGAATTCTGCGACGATATGACGGACGAATTTTTTAAAAGAAATTACAAAAAAATTTACGAAGATATAAACAAAAAAAGCAATATACTTGACAGCACTGCGGAGCTTGTTTCTTCGCTGAGAAAAGATACTGCGGACAAAGCCAAAAAACAGCTTGCAAAAGAGCTTGACGGCAGCGACACGGGGCTGCTTTATGAAGCGTATAAAAAATATGAGGAACTGCACGGAGTCAGCAGCATTGCTGAAAACTTCAGAACGGCTGTCGGTAGAAAATCATTAAAATTTGAAGACGCCGTACTGCTGATTTATATTAAAACGCTTTTCGGCAAAATTTCGGTCAATACGTCTGTGAGGCATGTGCTTATTGACGAAGCGCAGGATTTTATGCCGCTGCAGCACAGAATAATACGAAGCCTTTACCCGAAAGCGAATTTTACGATTCTTACGGATTCTGCGCAGGCGATAGTTCCTGCAATAAATTCAACTGACACGGCGGGGATTGCAGAGATTTATTCGGCTCAGACTATGACGCTCAATAAAAGCTACCGTTCAACAAAAGAGATCAGCGAGTTTTCCCGCGGTTTACTCGGAGAAGCTGATTATGAAACGTTTGACAGAAGCGGAGAACCGCCCGAAATCGTTGAGCTGAAAAGCGGAAAAGAATATGATTATATAAAAGATTTTGTCAAAAAGAGCGAAGGCACCACCTGCATAATCACTAAGACTACAGCTTTTGCCCGTGAGGTTTACAACGCTCTTATCTCAGACGTTAAGCTGAAGCTTTATGACGATAAATCAAAAACATTTTCAAGCAGAGCGGCGGTGCTTCCTCTTTGTTATTCCAAGGGGCTGGAGTTTGATAATGTTGTTGTTCTGAGCAGCGATGACAACAGCTTTTTCGGAGAAGAAAATAAGCCCCTGCTATATATGGCGGCAACAAGGGCTCTGCATTCGCTGAAAATATTGAAAATCACAGAATAATATTTATACCAAAAGTAAAACAGCAAAGACCGTTTATGCGATCTCTGCGGTTTTTGTGCTTCAATTCACACTTAATGAATAATTTTATACTTGCAATTGTTCCAGATATGGAATATAATACCTTCATGAGGTGATAAGATGTTAGATTATATCACGGCAAACGAAGCCGCAAAAAAATGGGGTATTTCCCACCGCAGGGTAATAAAACTGTGCGGCGAGAACAGAATTGAAAACGCGGCAATGCTCGGAAACATGTGGATTATTCCCGCCAATGCAGAAAAGCCTGCTGATGGTAGAATCAAAGAAACTGATAATTGTTTTAGGGTTAAACCTTTTATTAAATGGGCTGGTGGAAAAGGACAGATTCTCTCCACTATCAGAAATCATTATCCCAAAGAACTTGGTTCAAAAATAAATAAATATTGTGAGCCAATGGTTGGTGCTGGTGCTGTTTTTTTTGACATAATAAACAATTATGCTTTAGATGAAATAATAATCTGTGATTCAAACATAGAGCTTATTAATACATATTATGTTATTCAAGAAAGAGTTTCTGATTTAATAGAATTATTATCTCAGTTTGAAAATGAACATTTACGATTTGATGATATTCATAGAAAAGAATATTATTATTCGAAACGTTCTTTATACAATGAGACCATGACCTATAATTCATCCAACTCTGTATTACGAGCTGCATTATTCATATATTTAAACAAAACCTGTTTTAATGGACTATACCGAGTTAATAAAAAAGGGCAGTATAATGTTCCTATGGGCTCTTATAAAAACCCCACAATTTGCGACACTGAAAACCTTATTTTACTATCAAAGAAACTTGAAGATGTTATAATAATTGCTGGAGACTACACCCAAATTGAAGAGTTTACAGATGAAAATACATTTGTTTATTTTGATCCACCATATCGCCCACTATCAAAAACATCAGCATTTACAGAATATACAGGCGTTTCATTCGATGACAGTGAGCAAAAACGATTAGCTGAATTTGTTTTAAAACTAAGCGAAAAAGGAACAAAGGTATTAGTAAGCAATTCTGATCCTAAAAACACTGATCCTGAAGATAGTTTTTTTGATGAACTATACTATCCTTTAAACATTTATCGGATTACTGCCAAAAGAGCTATAAATAGCAATGGAAAAAACAGAGGAAGTGTAAACGAATTATTGATTGCAAATTATTAAGGGGCTAATAAAAATGAGAGATTTTAATCAATGGATTGATTGTTTTAGAGAGTGCATTTCAGATTATGGTTACTATATAAATTTTGAAAAAGTATATCGTAATATTGACTCAATTAAAGTTGAATTGAATATTTTAAATTCTTTAATAGGATCAAAGAAAATAGAAACAGATTTTAGAAGTATACTGAAAAACTATCCTTCTACTCTTAAATGTATTCCTTTGCTTTTGGCTGTAAGGGCAAATGAAATATATGCCGTTGACAAAGACGGGGCTTTTTCTTACAGTTTTATTTCTCAAAATTATGATATTGAACAGTATATTGTTTTTATGAGAAAAACCGGATTGTTTGAACTGCTTGAAAACCATATTATAAGCAACTTAGTTGATTATGCAACTGGTGTTGAAACAGGTCTTGATTCCAATGGAAGAAAGAATCGAGGCGGGCATTTAATGGAAAATCTGGTGGAAGAATACATAAAAAAAGCCGGATTTATAAAGAATAATAACTATTTTAAAGAAATGTATATTTCAGAAATCTCAAGCAAATGGGGAATAGATCTCTCTGCTATTTCAAATCAAGGCAAAATGGAAAAACGATTTGATTTTGTAATAAAAACAAAAAATATGATTTTTGGTATAGAAACAAACTTTTACTCAAGTAGTGGCTCTAAACTTAATGAAACAGCAAGAAGTTATAAAACACTTGCATTAGAAACAAAGACTATAGAAGGCTTTGACTTCATTTGGTTTACAGACGGAAAGGGCTGGCACAATGCAAAGCATAATCTTGAAGAAACATTTGATGTAATGGAACATATTTACAATATTGATGATATGGAAAATGATATTATTGGAAAGGTTTGTAAGTAATGGCACAGCACAAAACAAAATGGGAACCTGATGATTTTGAACTTGAGATGACTACGCATTGGTCTTTTCCTAATCGTGGCAATTGGGCAACGCATGATGCAAAATGGAGAGGAAATTGGTCTCCATACATTCCAAGAAACATTATTTTGCGATATTCAAAAGAAAACGATCTTGTTTTAGACCAGTTTGCTGGTGGTGGAACAACACTTGTAGAAGCGAAACTTCTAAACAGAAACATAATTGGTGTTGATGTTAATGAAATTGCTCTTGAAAGATGCAGAGAAAAAATTAACTTTGAACTTGAAGGGGCAAACGGAAAAGTCGAAATAAAAAAAGGTGATGCCAGAAATCTTAATTTTATTTGCGATAACAGCGTGGACCTGATTTGCACACATCCGCCGTATGCAGATATAATAAAATACAGCGATGATATACTTGAAGATTTATCACATTTGAAAATCAAAGATTTTCTAGTTGAAATGAAAAAAGTTGCAGCGGAAAGCTACCGTGTCTTAAAAAAGGATAAATTCTGTGCTGTTTTAATGGGTGACACTCGCCAAAAGGGTCACATGATTCCTTTGTCTTTTGAAGTTATGCAGGTTTTTGAAAACGCCGGTTTTAAACTCAAAGAAATAATAATTAAAGAGCAACATAACTGCAAAGCCACAGGGTATTGGAAAACCAACAGCGTTAAGTATAATTTTTTGTTGATAGCACATGAATACTTATTTGTTTTTAGGAAGTAATAATAGTATTAAAACATTAAAAAAACAGCAAAGACCGTTCAGCGCGATCTTTGCTGTTTTAAGTTATTTATCCGTAAATTTCTTATTTTGCTTCTTTTTTATCTTTCTTTGAAAGAAGAAGGTTTGTGATGATGCCGAGGATAAGAGCGCATGCGATTGACGTAACGGTAACTTTACCGAATGTAAGAGTAAGTCCGCCGATGCCGCAGATAAGGATTACTGCAACAACGAAGAGGTTTCTGTTTTCGCCGAGGTCAACGTTCTGGATCATCTTAAGACCTGATACTGCGATGAAGCCGTAAAGGGTGATGCAAACGCCGCCCATTACGCAGTTGGG
>CADAMY010000135.1 GCA_902789095.1 Oscillospiraceae bacterium
AACGTTGAGCGGAAGTCCGTCAACGAGATTTCTGCCCTTAATGTCCATAGCTCCCTCGCCTTCATACTCATAAGCCGAGCCGAGCTTTATCTTGATTTCTTCGGCAGTTCTTTCGCCTATTAAAAGGCTGTACTTTTTCTTAACGTAATTTACGATAGCCTCATCCATACTGTCGCCGGCAACTTTTATTGAAATTGAGGTAATTATATCTTTAAGCGCTATTACGGCAACTTCGGAAGTGCCGCCGCCTATATCAACCACCATACTGCCCGTAGCTCCCGTGATGGGAAGTCCGGCACCGATAGCGGATGCCAGCGGAGATTCAATAATACTGATATATTTTGCTCCTGCGGATTTAACTGCGTCGTTTACCGCCCTTCTTTCAAATTCGGTAACACCCGACGGAACGCAGACCATTACCCTCGTTCTGTTGAACGGAGAATTGTTGGTAGCTTTTTTAATATATCTGCGAAGCATTTCCGCCGTAGCGTCAAAATCCGCAACAACGCCGCTCTGGATCGGATGAAGAGCGGAAACAGAGCCGGGAGTTCTGCCTATCATTTCTTTGGCTTTTGAGCCGACGGCTACAACTCTTGCGGGGTTGAACCTCTGATCCATAGCGACAACGGAAGGCTCTCTGATTATAATTCCCTTGCCCTTGACAAAAACAATAGTATTTGAGGTGCCGAGATCAATTCCAATATCCTGTGAAAAAAGCATAATCATACCTTCCTTAACCTAAATCTTTTAATGTAAAATATTCTTCTATAAAATCCTTCGGGTCATAGTCTTCATCAACGCATTCATCATTTATCGTCATCTGAATGGCTATTGAAACATGAGCATAACCGAAAACAAAGCAGTAATGAGTGCAGTTGTCGTTATATCTGCTGCTGAAACCTTTGCATTCTATGCCGAATAACGTTTCTTCAAACTCTTTCACGTCTGAAACAATGTCGCTGCCGAGAACCGCTATACCTCTGTCCCTTGCGATTTTGGTATCGTAATCGTCCTGAACGTCGCCGGATTTATTGATTTCAGTATAAACTTCGCATACGGCTCCGCTTTTTGTGCATTCGCCGTCGTGCTGTATTCTGAACGTTCTTATTGAATCGTCATACTTCCATCCTTCGGGAATTTTCAGCTTGAAGTACGCATTTTCTATTTCATTATCTTTTCTTTTGATAACGTCGGGAAAAGAAATTATATTAGTCTGCTTTTTGCCGTCCTCGTCCGTATATTTTTCAACGAGGTTGCCCAATTCATCCTGAACGTACTCGCCTTTTTTCATTACAAGAGTATGTTCGTTTCCTTCTTTATCGGTAATGATATTTTTTTTCCTGCATGCCGTAAATAATGTAAGCAAAATAACAAATATAAATAAAACAGCAACTGCCTTTTTCATAGTTACACCTACCCATTGTTATTCATTAAATAAGTATATCATTCACTTGAACACTTGTCAATTATAAATACCTATTAAAATGTAAACATTTTTCATATTATTAACATACCGAAATAACAAATATCTTGAAAAATATATATTCTTTTGATAAAATTATCAGGGGTGATCAATATGCCGTTATTTATAGTTAGAAATGATATAATCAATATGGACTGCGATATTATCGTAAACGCCGCAAACAGTACGCTGCTGGGCGGCGGCGGAGTTGACGGCGCTATTCACAAAGCTGCGGGAAAAGAGCTTAAAGAATACTGCAAAAAGCTCGGCGGATGCAGAACGGGCGAAGCTAAGATAACTCCTGCTTTTGCTCTTAAACAGAAATATATCATTCATACAGTAGGTCCTGTATGGAAAGGCGGATTTTTTAAAGAAGAAGAAAAGCTTCGTTCCTGCTATAAAAACAGCCTGAATCTTGCAAAGGAATACGAAGCGGAATCTGTCGCTTTTCCGCTTATTTCATCGGGCGCATACGCTTTTCCTAAAAAGAAAGCAATAAATATTGCAAAAGAAGAAATAACGGAATTTCTCAAAGACAACGATATGACGGTTTATATCGTGATATTTGACAATAAATCGTTTGAAATAAGCAAGAATCTTTTTAAAGACATAAAGGAGTATATCGACAAAAATTATGTCGATCTTCATTTTAATACCTACGCCGCGAGAGCTCGCCAAAATATCCCCGCTCCTCCTGAAAGCTACAGTAAATCTGCAGACAGTCTTCCTGATGATTACTGCGAATCTGCACAATTGCCTATTGATAATTATTTTGAGACGACAGAATTATCTGTAAGCAAAACTCAGGCGACGACTGACCTTACCTGCATACTCAACGATATTGACGAAAGCTTTTCACAAATGCTGATTCGTAAAATCGACGAAAAAGGAATCACCGACGCCGAATGCTACAAAAAAGCAAATATAGACCGTAAGCTTTTTTCAAAAATCAGAAACAACATAAATTACAAGCCTAAAAAAACTACGGCAATAGCTTTTGCCATAGCTCTTGAAATGGATATTGACGAAACGAAAAATTTTTTGATGAAAGCAGGATACGCGCTCTCTCACAGTGACAAATTTGATATTATTATCGAATATTTCATCACTCACAACAATTATAATATCTTTGATATTAACGAAACACTGTTTACTTTTGATCAGGTATTGCTCGGAGTATAAAAAAAGTATTACATATTATTAATAATTATTTATAAAAATTTTGCATAAACACTTGATAAATCAAAAATATTATAGTATAATAATTCGGTAACAACTCATGCGAGCGTTACTTTTATCATGTGGCGTGCAGGTCCTGTGCGACGGGGCGCCGTGAATCATGTCAGGCGGGGAACCGAGCAGCATTAAGCGGTTTGCGCTGTGCGCCACAGCCCGCCTGCATGCTGCATGATAAAGGTAACGCTCCTATTTTTTTATTTGGAATGATTATTTTTGTATCAGGTACTTTACAGAAAATGGCGTCCCAAAACCTTTAAGGACGTATCGGGTCAGGAACATATCACTTCCACCCTCGCTAACGAAATAATTAATAATAAAGTATCCCATGCCTATCTTTTTACAGGATCAAGAGGCACGGGCAAAACCACCTGCGCAAAAATATTTGCAAAAGCCGTAAACTGCCTTCACCCCGTTGACGGCAATCCATGCTGTGAATGTGAAATATGCAAAGGGATAGACAGCGGCGACGTTCTTGACGTAATAGAGCTTGACGCTGCGAGCAACAACGGCGTTGACAATATAAGAGATATTATTGACGAATCAAACTTTACTCCCGTCAGCGCAAAATACAGAGTTTATATTATAGACGAAGTTCACATGCTCTCCCAGGGCGCATTCAACGCTTTGCTCAAAACTCTTGAAGAGCCGCCGGAGCACGTAAAATTTATTCTCGCAACTACCGAAGTTCATAAAATTCCTTCGACCATTCTTTCAAGATGTCAGAGATTTGACTTTAAAAGAATAACTCCCGAAGTTATTTCAAAAAGAATAGAATATGTAGCGTCACAGGAAAATATTGATATTGAAAAAGACGCGGCGCTTCTTATTGCAAGAATTGCCGACGGTGCGCTCAGAGACGCTCTCTCACTTCTTGACAGATGCTCAGGCACAGGCGAAAAAATCACTTATGAAGTAGTCAGCAGCGCTGCAGGTCTTGCAGGCAAAGAAAAGCTTTTTTCTCTGATTGACGCCGTTAATAAGAAAGACTGTTCAAATGCTTTGTCAATAGTCAGCGAGCTTCACAATGATTCCTGCGATATGGAAAGATTATGTTCCGATATGCTCAATCATTTCAGAAATCTGATGATAGTCAAGACTGTTAAGAATCCCGAAGAGCTTATAATCTGCGTTGACGAAGATATGAAAAAATATAAAGAGCAGTCTTCCGAATTTAATTTACAGCAGATTTTATACTGCCTTTCCGTTATAGAAAACAGTATAATTTCACTTAAAAACAGCATCAATAAAAGAATCGAAACCGAAATGACGGTTGTAAGGCTCTGTAATCCCGAAACTCAGGGAATCGATCCTTCTATAATTTCAAGAATAGAAAAACTTGAAAAAATCATAAATAATGAAGATTTTCCGAAAGCTGCGGTTAAAAATACTGCTCAGCAGCCTGAATATAACGAGAATAAAACTGAGCAGAAAATAAAGCAGGAACCTGAAAAAAAACCTGAAGCTCAGCCGGAACAGGATCAGTCAGGCGATCTTCCGTTTGACAAATGGGCGGAAGTTATATCTTCTCTGAGTTCGTCGGATATTCCGCTCATGGGTATCCTATCAGGCTCATCAGCTTATATCAGAGGAAATTTTGTTCTTATAAAATGCGACAATCCGACTTTTCCTCAGTTTATCAAGCTGCCGCTTCACTCGTCAGCTTTAAAAAATGCTATTGAAAAAATTACCGGAACAAAATACCGTCTCGGAATATACAAATCAAGCGAAAACAATCAGCCGAAGCGTGATCCGCTCGCTGATCTGATAAATAAAATAAATAATTGACCGAAAGGATGTTTTATAAATGAAAGCAAGAATACCGGGTGCAAACAATCAGGGCAATATGATGAAAAGAATCCAGCAGATGCAGGCTGATATGGAAAACGTTCAGCAGGAAGTTGAAGCTACCGAATTTACGGCTTCTGCAGGCGGCGGAGCAGTTGAAGTTGTAGTAAACGGCTCGCATGAAATTATTTCTATAAAGATTCAGCCCGACGTTGTAGATCCTGAAGAAATCGAAATGCTTGAAGATCTTCTTATCGCGGCTCTTAACGAAAGCATCAAAAAGGCTAACGACGCCATGGAACAGGGAATCGAAAGAGCAAAAGGCGGACTTTCAATTCCGGGACTTTTCTGATGGCGGGTTCTGCTGCGCCTTTAGCAAGGCTTATTGAATTATTTGAAAGACTGCCGGGCATCGGCAACAAGAGCGCTCAGAAACTGGCTTTTCATATTCTTAATATGAATGACGCTCAGATAAAATATTTTACAGATACAATAATAAATGCTCATACAAAAATACACAGGTGCCCCGTATGCTGTGATCTGACTGACGGTGAAAAATGTCAGATCTGCTCGGATGAAAGGCGAGATAAATCCGTGATATGCGTCGTTGAAAATTCAAAGGACGTTATGGCTTTTGAAAGAACGAAGGAATATGACGGACTTTATCACGTTCTTCACGGCGCAATTTCTCCTATGAACAATATAGGACCTGACGATATTACGGTAAAACAGCTTATTTCACGCCTTGGCGACGATAAGATAAAAGAAATAATAATGGCAACAAACCCGACTGTTGAGGGCGAAGCTACCGCTATGTATATTTCAAGACTTATCAAGCCTATGGGAATAAAAGTAACACGTCTTGCCTACGGCGTACCTGTAGGAGCAGACCTTGAATATGCCGATGAAATCACACTTACAAGAGCCATTGAAGGCAGAAGTGAGATTTGAACACCTTTTTTGACAATCAACTGACAGGTTTTGACATTTTTGACAGTGTTAAATTTGTGTCAGAGTTTTTAAGAATTTTTAAACTGATGTTTCAACATCGGATTTTGTCGATTTTTATTGACACACTTGGCTTTCGGGAGTTTTGCACAGTTTCGACAGCTACTACTACTACTACTAAATATATATAATTTATTTTTTTTTTAAAAAAAACGGAGGAATTTTTATGAGATTTCATTGCAATACGTCTTTACTGTCTGCGGCTTGTCAAAACGTTCAGAGAGCCGTTTCAACAAAGACTTCAATACCTGCTGTTGAAGGTATACTTATAAAAGCTCTCGGAAACGAAATTATACTTACGGGCTATGATCTTGATATAGGTATTACCACTTCGATAAACGCAGGCGTTGATCAGCAGGGCTCGATTATCCTCAACGCAAGAGTTCTCTGTGAAATTCTTCGCCGTATACCGTTTGAAAGCGTTAAAGTAGAGTGTGATGAAAGAAATCTCGCCGTTATCAGTTCAGGCGATATAAAATATGAAATCATGGGCATTTCTGCCGATGAATATCCTGAGCTTCCTGCTGTAAAGAGCGGATTCCCCGTTGTAATAAGCCAGAAACTGATGCGTGATATGGTGCATCAGACTATATTTGCGGTAGCAACAAATGAATCAAAAGTAGTTTATAAAGGAATAAAATTTGAACTGAGCCTCAACGAAATAAAGCTCGTTGCGGTCGACGGATACAGAATGGCTATCAGAAAAGAAGCTATTGATTATACAAGCGAAGATATGACTTTTATTGTTCCTGCAAAAACACTCGCTGAGGTTGTAAAGCTTGCAATAAGCGATGATGATAAAGATTACATATCTATGGGAATCGGCAAGCGTCATATAATGTTTGAAATAGGAAATTACACAGTAATATCAAGACTTCTTGAAGGTGACTTCTTAAATTATCAGGCCGCAATTCCGACAACTTCGTCAACAACCGTTAAGGTTGATACGAAGAATCTTATTGACAGCGTTGAAAGAACTTCTCTAATTATTACTGACAAAACGAAGAGCCTTGTTTCCTGTATTTTTGAAGATAATAATATCAAAGTCAGCAGCGTAACGTCGCTCGGTACTGCTAACGATAAAATTCCCGCCGACGTTCAGGGCAGCAGAGTTGAAATAGGATTCAACAACAGATTTTTACTTGACGCTTTAAGAGCAAGCGAGACAGACGAAGTAAAAATAGAGCTTAACGGACCTATTTCGCCGATACTTATTTTGCCTGTTCAGGGAGACAGCTTTACTTTCCTTATTCTGCCTGTGAGATTAAAAAAGAACGGTTAAAAAAGCAAATTTTAAATAATAGTTAAGAAAAGAGAAATTTTTATGAGATTTCAATGCAACACGTCTTTACTGTCTGCGGCTTGTCAAAACGTACAGAGAGCCGTTTCAGCAAAGACTTCAATACCTGCTGTTGAAGGTATACTTATAAAAGCTCTCGGAAACGAAATTATACTTACCGGATATGACCTTGAAATAGGCATCACTACTTCAATAAAAGCAGACGTTGATCAGCAGGGCTCGATTATACTTAACGCAAGAATTTTTTGTGAAATTATTCGCCGTATTCCGTTTGAAAATGTTAAAATAGAATGTGATGACAAAAATCTTGCCGTTATCACATCGGGTAAGATAAAATATGAAATTATTGGCATTTCTGCCGACGAATATCCTGAACTTCCCGCTGTAAAGAGCAAATTTCCCGTTGTGATAAGTCAGAAACTGATGCGTAATATGGTACGTCAGACTATTTTTTCAGTATTAACAAATATTTCAGAAAATAGAAAAAATTATATTTATACAGGGATAAATTTTGAACTGAGCCGCAATGAAATAAAGCTTGCCGCACTTGACGGAGATAGAATGGCTGTCAGAAAAGAAGCTATTGACTATTCAAGCGAAGATATGACTTTTATCGTTCCTGCAAAAACACTCGCTGAGGTTGTAAAGCTTGCAATAAGCGATGACGATAAAGATTATATATCAATGGGAATCGGCAAACGTCATATAACGTTTGAAATCGGAAATTATACAGTTATATCAAGACTTCTTGAAGGAAATTTCTTAGATTATGAGGCTGCAATTCCGACAACTTCATCAACGATTGTTAAGGTTGATACAAAGGATCTTATTGACAGCGTTGAAAGAACTTCTCTTATTATTACCGACAAAACGAAGAGTCTTATTTCTTGTATTTTTGAAGACGACAGTATCGAAGTAAGCAGCGTAACATCTCTTGGCACGGCTAACGATATGATTTCTGCCGACGTTCAGGGCAGCAGAGTTGAAATAGGAATAAATAACAGATTTTTACTTGACGCTTTAAGAGCAAGTGAGACAGACGAAGTAATAATAAAATTAAACGGACCTGTTTCTCCGATACTTATTTTACCTGTTCAGGGAGACAGCTTTACTTTCCTTATGGCAGCTATGAGGTTAAAAAAGAATGGTTAAAAAAGCAAATTTTAAATTAAAGATAAAACAAAAAGAAATAATCGAAAAAAAAATAACTACCGAATATATCAAGCTTGACGCATTTCTTAAACTTTGCGATATTGCTCAGACAGGCGGTCACGCAAAAATAATTGTCCAGTCGGGCGATGCAAAAGTAAACGGTGAAGTATGCGATCAGAGAGGCAAAAAACTTCACACAGGCGACGAAGTTGAAATATACGGTAAAATTTACAGGCTCGTATGAAAATAATAAAGCATGAAATAAAAAATTACAGAAACATAGAAAATATCTGTTTTGAACCTGATGAAAATATCAACGTTCTTTACGGCGAAAACGGTCATGGCAAAACAAATATTATTGAAAGTATCTGGCTGTTTACGGGCTGCAACAGCTTCCGCACGAGAAAAAACGGCGAGCTTATAAAAGACGGGGTAAAAGAAGCTGAACTTTCATCTGATTTTTATGCTTTTAACAGAGAGCAGAACGTAAAAATAAATATTAACGATAAAAAAGATGTCTGGATAAATGAGATAAAAAAGAATTCTCACAGGCAGCTTTTGGGCGAATTTCAGGCGGTAGTTTTCTCACCGTCTGTTTTGTCTGTTATAAAAGACGGACCGGGCGAAAAAAGAAA
>CADAMY010000136.1 GCA_902789095.1 Oscillospiraceae bacterium
TGCCGCAACTGCCTTCAGCGGAATGGCAATGAGCGGTTACGCCGTGCCGTTCCTTTACGGTATGGCAAAGGTTTCGTTGGCAAGAAGAGTTCATCTTTCGCTTTCTCATTGGACTTTTGTTCTTATGGCTGTGCATCTCGGGCTTCATATACCTGCAATGACGGCAAAAATGAATCTCTCTGACAATAAGCGAAGAATTGTTTCGGCAGTATTTTCAATTATTGCAGGAGCAGGATTGTTTTTCTTTCTGAAAAACGGGATTTATAACTATCTGTTTTTCAGCGTTCCTTTTGCCTTTCTTGATTACGGCAAATCAGCGCTTCTCGTCTTTTCAGAAAACATATTGATACTGCTTTTCTGGGCGTTTATAGGAACACAATGCGCCGTGATTTGCAAAGCTGGAAATAATAAAAAATCAAACAGAAAAAATATCCTGTTTCCGATTCTGATGATTTTGATTTCCGTTTTGGTCGGAAGTACAGCATTTGCGGCAGCAGGAATTTAGGAGGTATTATAATTATGAGTAAAAAATTAGTAGCATATTTTTCCGCAAGCGGAACAACGGCAGTCAAAGCCAAAGCTCTTGCTTCTGCTGCCGGTGCGGATTTATACGAAATAAAACCTGAAAAGCCCTATACAAAGGCGGATCTTAACTGGATGGATTCTGCTTCAAGAAGCAGTAAAGAAATGAAAGGCGGAATAAAACCCGCGCTTGCAGATAACGGAGCAGGCATAGAAAATTATGATGTAGTTTTCGTAGGCTTTCCTATCTGGTGGTACGTTGCACCGACTATAATCAACAGCTTTCTTGAGGCTTACGATTTCACCGGTAAGAAGATAGTCCTTTTTGCAACGTCAGGCGGCAGCGGATTCGGCAAAGCGGCGCAGAATTTACAGCAGAGTGCGCCGAATGCCGAGATCATTGAAGGCAAAATACTGAACGGCTCGGTTACGGCTGACGAATTAAAGAAATTTGCTTCAAGATTTGATTGATTTAAAAGCTTATACTGAAGTCAATATGCCCCTCACTTGTTTATATAAAAAAAGAGAAGGATCCGGTTTTTTTATGCCGGGTTCTTCCCTTTTATCATTGTATTGTCTGTTTTTTTATCCTTTACAGAAATTCAGCGTGTATCCGTTTCCTTCAAGCGTTACGGCGCATCCGGTAAACGATCTGTTTTCATCAGGTTTTGATCCGACAATAACGTCGCACGGCTGATTAAAAGAATCAAACTCATCGCCGGGGCGGCTGACGAAACATGAATGAACGTGACCTGCAAAGAATAATTCGGGCTTAATGTTTTCACCGATAAGTTTTACCCAAGATTCATAAAGATCCTGTTCAATATCAAACGGCGGCTCAAAAATATGGGTGAACGGATTGTGGGCGATTATCAGTCTGTGCTTGATTTCGGGTGAGTTGTATTCCTTATCGGCGTTTTTGATAACGTCTTTAATAAATTCGGTTTCTTCGAGCCTGAATTCGTGGCAGCATACGCTTCCGCCGTATTCATCGTGGTCATCGGTTTTATCCTCTCCGCAGTCAAGAACGAGAGCCCAGATATTTCCGCATTTTACGGTATAGTAAGTTTTATGGTTTTCAGTTGGAAAGTAATCCGCAATTTTTTCGGCGGCGGTTCCTCTCAGGTCGTGATTTCCTCTGGAACAGATTATCGGAATACTGCCGGCAGTAATTTTATCCGCAAGCTTGTAAATTGTATCAAAATACGATTCACGTTCCGAGGAATCCACAATGTCGCCGTTGAGTATCAGAAGATCCGCCTTTTTGCCTGATTTCTGATAAGATTTAACGGCATGAAAAGTTCTGCCGTACGTGTCGAATATATGGTAAATATTTATGTTTTCTTCAGGCACGGGAGAAAAATTATAATCGTATTTGATTTCGCTGTCAAATTCACTGAAATATGCCTCTCTGCTGATAAGAGGAATTAATATTACAGAGTATTTCCCAGCGCTGTCAAGCTCGCTCTGAGGAACTCTGACGCGGTGGATCCTTGCTGCCGTGCGCACTACGCCGTTTGTATGATCGCAGTATCTTTTTCCGTTGACTTCAACTGCAAAAGCGCATTTCTTTTTAACGAGAGCGCTTATCAGATAATCGTTTCCCACAGCAAATACGACAGGAGAAAAACGTAAAAATGAGTCGGTCATAAAATCACTCCTTTGATTTTTACAATTCTACCATAATATCAGGTGTTTTTCAAATTTTTTATAAGAATTATATTTCTTGTTGTCAATATGTATTGATTTATGTTTTTGTATATGTTAAAATATATCAAATTATTTTTTTATTATCATTTAAGGTGGAATGTTTAAAATGTGGCTGAATGTTGCAATCGGAATATTGATTCCGTTTATAGGCACAACTCTTGGCGCAGCTTGCGTATTCTTTTTAAAGAACGATATTAGTGAAAGGCTTCACCGTGCTCTTGCAGGTTTTGCAGGAGGAATAATGGTGTCAGCGTCTTTTTTCAGTCTTATTGTTCCTGCGCTTGAGCAGGCAAAGGATTACGGCAAACTTTCTTTTTTACCTGTCGGTTTGGGATTCTTTGCGGGAATGCTGTTTTTGCTGGCGCTTGATTTGTTTGTCCCTCACGTTCATCTTGACCGCAGTGAAGAAGGTATGAAAAACGGACTAAAAAAGACGACAAAGCTTTTTCTTGCCGTTTCTCTTCATAATCTTCCTGAGGGAATGGTCGTAGGAATAGTTTTTGCTGGCTGGATGTACGGCAAAAGCGAAATAACCCTTGCAGGAGCAACCGTACTTGCAGTAGGTATTGCGTTGCAGAATTTTCCGGAGGGCGCAGTCGTATCAATGCCGATGCGTGCCGAAGGAATGCCGAAAAACAAAACGTTCCTTTTCGGAATGCTTTCGGGCGTAATCGAGCCTGTCGGCGCTTTGATGACTGCGTTTGCTGCGTCGCTGTTTTTGCCGATAATGCCTTATCTGCTGGCGTTTGCGGCAGGCGCAATGTTTTATGTTGTAGTAGAGGAGCTTGTGCCGGAAATGGCGAAGGGCGAGCATAATAATACCGGCACAGTATGTTTTGCTTTCGGATTCGTTTTGATGATGGTGCTTGACATAGCTTTCGGTTAATAAAGAATACACGGAATTATTATTTACAGCGGCAATTTTGCTGCTGTATTTTATTAATATAAAAAACGAAACTGATTCAGAAAAAATACGTCAGAGTATTTGACTTTATACAGTATAATGTAGTAGAATAAATATTGTTCATAAATTATTGTTCATAAATGAATATGGGAGATATAGATATGAGAAAGACTAAAATAATCTGTACTGTCGGTCCGGCGACTGACGATGAAGCCGTAATGACCGAGATGATGCTCTCGGGAATGAATGTTGCCCGCTTTAATTTCAGTCACGGCGATTATGATACACATACGGAAAGATTTCGTGAAGTAGTCAGGCTCAGGGAAAAGCTCGGTATTCCTGTTGCGACTCTGCTTGATACCAAAGGGCCTGAAATAAGACTCGGTACTTTTGAAAATCCTGAAGGGGTTGTAATAAATGCCGGCGATCAGTTTATTCTGACTTCCGAGCCATGTTCAGGCGACGCTTCACGCTGTCAGATAAGCTATTCAGGTCTGCCCGCAGACGTTGTTCCTGGCACTATGATACTTATAAACGACGGTATAATTTCAATGAAAGTTGATCGTGTTGCCGGCAGTGAAATTTACTGCACGGTCAGAGACGGAGGTCGTCTTACGGATAAAAAAGGCGTCAACGTTCCGGGTATTGCGCTTCGTATGCCTTACCTTTCCCAAAAAGATATGAACGATCTTTCTTTCGGCGCTGAAATGGGGTTTGATTTTATCGCCGCATCTTTCTGCAGATGTGCTACCGACGTTACGATACTGCGCAATTATCTTGATGCGATCGGCTGGAATGACGTGAAGATAATCGCTAAGATCGAAAACGCCCAGGGTGTGAATAATATTGACGAAATTATTGCCGAAGCTGACGGAATAATGGTAGCAAGAGGGGATATGGGTGTAGAGATCCCGTTTGAGCAGATTCCCGCAATTCAGAAAATGATTATAAGAAAAGTATATCGTGCAGGCAAAATCGTTGTAACAGCTACGCAGATGCTTGAATCCATGATTGAGCATCCTCGTCCGACAAGAGCGGAGATAACCGACGTTGCAAATGCTATATATGACGGCACTTCTGCCATTATGCTTTCCGGCGAATCGGCAGTCGGCAAATATCCTGTTGAAGCAGTCAGAACTATGGCGAGAATCTCTGAGACGACAGAAAACAATATAGATTATATCGACCGTTTCAAGCGTTTCAACGATAATAAGCACAGAAATATCACCGAAGCTATTTCAGACGCAACTGTCACCACGGCTCACGATCTCAACGCCGCCGCTATCGTTACCGTTACTGAAAGCGGAACGACAGCCAGAATGATTTCAAAATTCAGACCGTCAACGGTTATTGTCGGCGCAACGGCAAACGAAAAGGTTTACCGTCAGCTTGTGCTTTCGTGGGGAGTAGTGCCCGTTCTCTGTGAAGAGAAGCAGAATACAGACGAGCTGTTCGATCACGCTGTGGAAGTGTCTGTAAATGCGGGCTTGCTCAAGAAGGGAGATATTGCCGTTATCACCGCAGGAATACCTCTTGGCACGTCCGGTACTACCAATATGCTCAAAGTTCAGTCTGTATAGTTGTGAATTTTGCAAAGTTGACAGTAAAATGAAAATATGATAAAATAAATATGCGGCGGATTTTTGTTTAAGGAAAACGCAAGCATCTTTTGAAAGGAAGTATAATTTATGGGAAAATTTGTAGTTAAACAGACCAATACCGGTATAAAATTTGATCTTAAAGCAGGCAACGGCGAAGTAATCGCTACTTCTGAAATCTACACTACCGAAGCAGCCTGCATGAACGGAATCCAGAGCGTTCGCAACAACTGCGTTGGCGAAATCGAAGATCAGACAGTTGAAGAGATCGTTCAGGTTAAGCATCCGAAATTTGAAATGTATATTGACAATGCAGGGGAATATCGTTTCCGCCTGAAAGCAAGAAACGGCGAAGTTATCGCAACGTCAGAAGGCTATAAAGCAAAAGCCGGCTGCCTCAACGGAATTGAGAGCGTTAAGAAGAATGCTCCCGAAGCAGAAATCGTTAAAGCAGACTGATAATTGAAAAAAAGGATCCGGTCAGAAGCCGGATCTTTTTTTGTGTGTGATTATAAAATATCCGAAAGTGTGCAGTATAAATCTTAATTATATCCTTGAACGCCGCTCTCGGCATTCCAAAGCCGTGAATTATATCAAATTCCAATGGAACGCTGAGGCAGCGTTCCCTACAATCGCTTGGTTTAATACTTCATCATAGCGTGTAGGGGCTGACGACCCGGCAGCCCGAAAAATACATCAAATCTCAATGGGTCGCCAAGGTTGTCAACCCCTACAGCCGCTTGTTTTAAATATACATCAGATCCTATAACTTCGGGCTTCCATGCCCGACATTATTTTCTGCTTCATCTTTTTCGGTCGGGTGTGGAAACCCGACGCTACATTCGCTTACTTTAAATATTGATGAAATCC
>CADAMY010000137.1 GCA_902789095.1 Oscillospiraceae bacterium
GCTCTGTGGCGCATTTTACATTCTTTGCAGTCAAGCAGAGGATCGGAAAAGCTTGCAACGTGACCGCTCGCTTCCCATACTCTCGGATGCATGAGAATATCGGCGTCAACTTCATAGCTGTTTTTACGCTCCTGAATAAAACGCTTTCTCCATGTGTCCTTAACATTGTTTTTCATTCTTGCGCCGAGCGGACCGTAATCCCAGGTGTTTGCAAGTCCGCCGTAAATGTCGCTGCCTGCAAAAATGAATCCTCTGTTTTTGCAGAGCGCAACGATTTTTTCCATTGTTTTATCTGTATTGAGCATAATTAAAAACTCCCTCATTGTGAATTAAAAAAATTATAACTTATTGTTAAAATTCAGTCAATATATAATTTGCCGAAAAAACGGCGAAAAAGTATTTTTCGACAAACCGGGAGACTTCGATAAAGATAAATTTGAATTCAGGCAGAATAGGATATTTATTTGAGATTATCTAACAAAAAAGATGATACTTTGTTCAAGACTGGGACCGTCAGGGACGGCACTCCCAGCAAAGTATCATCTTTAGTTTAAATATAATACAAGTGTTACTTTCTGTCAAGAATATTTTTTCTGATTAAACGACGGGCGAAAGTGTTAAATTTTTGTTGAGAGATGAAATTAAATTGATTCAATCAATATTTTGTATGATTTGAAAAATAAAAAAGACACTGCTGAAAGGGCGGGCGGAGCTAATCGTGACAGCTCAGGCTTGTCGCCAATAGACAATGTCTTTGCAGGGCAGTCCGTCAAATCGGACACAAGTCCCTACGACAACAGTATATCCGATAATTCCGAAAATGTCAACAATAAATCGAAGATTTTCTGCTGAAGATGATGAAAACGCTGCCAAAACGTCCGAAATGAAAAGCAGTACACCAAACTCACAAAGCAGATTGAAATAGAATCCTGTATAATCTTATGAGTATCAAAAAAATATCGGATGCACCGTTACAAGGGGAACAAAGTCCCCACGTAGTCTGACATGCATCCGACAAAGAAAATATATCACTATCACCCGAGAAAGTCAACACCAACGGGTTAATTTTTGAAAAAATAAAAAAGACACTGCTAATCCGGCGGGCGGAGCTAATCGTGACAGCTCAGGCTTGTCGCCAATAGACAATGTCTTTGCAGGGCAGTCCGTCGAATCGGACACAGGTTCCTGCAAAAAGAGTATATACGATAATTCCGAAAATGTCAACATTAAATAGAAGCTTTGCTGCTGGAGACGATGTATACCCCGCCCAAACGTCCGAAATGAAAAGCAGTACACCAAACTCACAAAGAAAATTGAAATAGAATCCTGTATAATCTTATGAGTATCAAAAAAATATCGGATGCACCGTTACAAGGGGAACAAAGTCCCCATGTAGTCTGACATGCATCCGACAAAGAAAATATATCACAATCACCCGAGAAAGTCAACACCAACGGGTTAATTTTTGAAAAAATAAAAAAGACACTGCTAATCCGGCGGGCGGAGCTAATAGTGACAGCTCAGGCTTGTCGCCAGCAGACAATGTCTTTGCAGGGCAGTCCGTCGAATCGGACACAGTTCCCTGCAAAAAGAGTATATCCGATAATTCCGAAAATGTCAACAATAAATCGAAGCTTTGCTGCTGGAGACGATGCATACCCCGCCCAAACGTCCGAAACGAACAGCAGTACAGCTTCTGATTATATTATAATATTTTTTGATAATAATGTCAAGAATTCATTGTACGAATTTGAATCAGCACAGCAGCAAACCGGATTCATAAACTACAAAATCCTTAATCACAACATCATTGCAAAATGATTTTTTAAATAAATATTAAAATACCGCAGACTTGCCATGCTATCAAAATATAGTGACAAGCTGCGGTTTTTATCATTATTTACAGATTATTCTTCAGTCTTTTTTGCGGCTGTCGAATATTTCTTTGAGTCTTGCGTAATTTTCCGGCGGAATTTTGGGGTTTCCCTTTGAATATGACGGAATATACATATCTCCCGCAACGGCAGGGTCAGTACATTGAGTGTCGTTTCTCCATTTATCACGCTCTTCCTTATTGCGCAGATTCGGAATTTCCATCGGTATTCCGCCGGCGAGCACAGAGCGGTAAGCAAACATGCCGGGCAGGAACATATCAAGCGCTTCATAAATATCTATTACGTCGGCGTTTCTGTTGCCCCTGAGTTTTGTTACCATATTATACATGATATGATAATCCGATCCGCCGTGACCTGCTTTTTCGGCAACCTCGCTCAGGTCGTCTGATACGTCTTCGATATAAGGCTTTGAGTTGTTGTCGCCCTCGTTTTTATCGCAGTTTACGTAAAGCGTGCCGTATTCGCCTTTTTCTGTGTCGACTCTTGCGCTTTCCATTCTGCCTTTTGAGCCGTAGATCGTGTACCACGTTGAATTTTTAGACGGACCTACGCCGTGAGTGCTTTTGAGAATTGCGCCGTTTTCAAGAGTTACTATCTCAACGCCGAACGCTCCGCCGAGTGCTCCCATGCGCTGCATTCTTGCATTGTGCGGAGCTTCAAATCCCGTTACGCTTACAGGACGAAGTCCCGTAATGTGAATCAGCGGACCGAGCGAGTGAGTGCAGTAATAGAATGCGCTCATAGTATTGCGCCAATGCGTCGGCTCCGCTCTCGTGAGAATATCCCAGCCGTCTTCACAGTTGTGCATATATTCGCCTTCGCCGTATTCAAAGCTGCCGAGCATACCTTCAAGATATAATTCTTTCATTTTTTTCGGCGCCGGCATAAAGCAGCAGTTTTCAACGTATGCGTATATCTTGCCTGTTTCTTCAATAGTTTCAACAAGCTCGACCGCCTGAGCCATCGTCTGAACGGGAAGCAGCTCGCTTAAAACATTTTTGCCCGCTTTAAGGCATTTTATCGCATAAGGCTGATGTTCGTTTGCAAAATTAGCAAGAACTACGCAGTCCATATCTTCTTTTAAAAACTCATCAAAGTCTGAGAAGAACTTTGTTTTTCCGTTGCCGTATTTTTCCTCGGCTTCTTTTAAAAGAGGCTCGTAGCAGTCGCATACCGCAACAAGCTCGGCATTGTCGCAGTTTGAGCAGTATTCCATCATAGACTGGCCTCTTCCTGCGCCTAAAACGCCGAATTTAATTTTCGGAGCTATGCTTTTTTTGTAGATAACTTTATAGGGAGTCGCATCCTCATAAACCATCTGAACACTTTCGATATTATAATCTTCAAGAACTTTTTCCCATCTGTCCTGCATTCCGAGGTCGTATTCAACAGGAATGAATCCTGCGGTAAGATAGCTTTTTACAGCGCCCTTGCGCCATTCGTCGGTAGTAAGTCTGAAAAAGCGGACAGGTTTCTTTTCAAGATGCTGAATTGCGATATTGTTTAAGTATTTGCCGAGACCTCTGCCTCTGTAATCAGTTCTGATACCTACCATATGTACCTGACCGATATTCTCTTTAGTATCGTGATAAGCGGTAATAGTACCGATATGCTCGCCGTTATGGTCAATGAAAAATACGTCTTCACTAAGTTTTATATCTGAATTTGACGTTATGCACTCGTCAAATTTTTCTTTGCCTGCGTCATCGTCAACAAGACCGTTTTTGCAGATTTCGCACCACGCGAGTTTATCGTCTTCCGTTTTATAGTTTGAAACTGTGTAGCCTTCCGGTAAAATAAGCTTTTCAACAGGATCTGCCGGAAGTCTGTACATTTTAAGCTGTGCCATAAAAAAACTCCTTACTTTTTGATACTGATATTATATATTTTATAAGCATATCAAGTCAATAAAAAATTTTTATCATTTGTTTAGTAATAAAAGTACAAAAAATCAAATAATTGTTAATAATTTTTATTGAATTTTAATATAATATATGGTAAAATAAGATGAAAATAAAAGAAAAAAGCAAAAATTACTGCAAAAGAATAATTAACTGATAATTTTTATAAATATTATTAACCTCATTTTTATTGCCCGGCAGAAAATCTCATATTTATTCTGAATTATCGGGCGGAAAGGAAATGAACTTTTATGCTGACCTGGATATTTTTATCATTAGGCGTAATATGCACCGTAATCTTTTTGATCAGGCGTGACGGGAATTCAAGCTTCTCTGCTCTGATGTTTAAAATCAGCGCAAGTATGATGTTTGTCATAACCGCAGCAGTATCCATGTATTATTCAAAAGGCGATATGAGATACGGTATTCTTATTCTTATCGGTCTTGCTTTCGGAATGCTCGGCGATATATGGCTTGATCTTAAATGGATTTATAAAGAAGAAATCCGGTATTTTCTCTACGGCGGATTTATTTTCTTCCTTCTGGGTCACATATGTTTTATCACGGGAATTATTCTTGTAAACCATCTGACTCTCAAAACCGTATTGAGCTGTCTGATTTTCCCGATAATCGTCGGCGTGGGAGTTCAGTTTGCATCAAAACCGATGAAGCTTGATATGACGGGATACCGCGTCATCTGCTCAATTTACGGCTCTGTTCTTGCAATGACTGTGAGCGCTTCCGTAACATCCGCATTTTCAGGCGAAGTCGGTCCGTCTCAGATTCTGATGGCAATAGGCTCATGTATGTTCTTTTCTTCAGATTTGATTTTATGCAATACTTACTTTGGTCAAAACAAAACTTCAAAGCCTTATATAGTCTTCAATCATCTGCTCTATTATGCCGGTCAGTTTGCTATTGCGGTATCTGTTTACTTCATTAAATAATTTTTTTACCAGCTTCGTTTTATCGGAGCTGTTTTTTTTATTCAAATCCTTTATTTGTCTGTATCCTTTTAAGAAGAGTCTGAGTGGAAATCGGTGAAATATACGCTACGTTTTCTCCTCTTTCATTATCTTTACAGAGAATAAATGATTTCGGAAGATCAAAACTTACGTCGATTATCCTTTTGCTTTTCTGCATAAGATTCAGATAATCTCTTGTGATTTTTGACACGGTAGTATTGTCAAGATCAAAAATTCCAATTATCCTGTCGGTCGTAATTACAGTATTTTCACCAAGATGAAGAAACATAATTTTACCTCATATTTCTTTTAAATTTCCTTCTTTTATTTCAAAAGCTTTTCCGTAATCTATTTTATCAATATGCGCCCTGTCGCAGCACGTTACAAATACCTGCCAGCCGTTAAGATATTGCAGCAGTGATTTCTGACGCTGTGAATCAAGCTCGCTCATAACGTCGTCAAGCAAAGCTACGGGCTGTTCGCCGGATGAGTCTCTGATTATAAATCCTTCCGCAATTTTTAAAGCGAGAGCGCACGATCTCTGCTGACCCTGCGAGCCGTAAATTCTCGCAGATTTTTCGTTGAGTTTTATTTCAATATCATCTTTATGAGGGCCGGTCATAGTCTGGCATCTGAAAATATCTCTCACTCTGCTTCTCTTTAGCGAGTCATAAAGAATCTGCGCCCATTGAACGGGATCCGATCCGCTTTCTTTGAGAGTATTTGCATATTCAAGAGTAAATTTTTCTCTGTCCGATGAAATTCCTTTATAAATATCGGCTGTATAATTTTTAAGCTGTTCGATATATTTCATTCTGTAATCAAGAATTTTTCCGCCGAGCCTTGCCGCTTCTTCATCAAAAGCAAATAAAAAACTTTCGTCGCTTTCTTCATCATTTATTTTTTTTAGCAGATTATTTCTCTGCATTATCGTCTTGTTGTATTTTGAAAGAACGGCGGCGTAATTCGGCTTTAAAAGACTTATCGCAATGTCAAGAAATTTTCTTTTTTCGCCCGGTCCGTCTTTTATAACAGACAAAACAGACGGTGAGAAAACTACCGCCTGAAATTCGCCCAAAAGCTGCCTGTGAGAATTCTTT
>CADAMY010000138.1 GCA_902789095.1 Oscillospiraceae bacterium
AAATCTGAAATATAAGAGAGGTATAATTATGAGTAACTATAAATTTGAAACATTACAGCTTCATGTTGGTCAGGAACAGGCTGACCCGGTAACAGATTCAAGAGCAGTTCCGATCTATGCAACAACGTCTTACGTCTTCCACAATTCAGAACACGCTGCGGCAAGATTCGGTCTTGCTGACGCAGGCAATATATACGGCAGGCTTACAAATTCGACACAAGACGTTTTTGAAAAAAGAATTGCCGCTCTTGAAGGCGGAGTTGCGGCTCTTGCAGTCGCATCAGGTGCGGCGGCAATCACCTATACCATTCAGGCGCTCGCACAGCAGGGCGATCATATCGTATCGCAGAAAACGGTTTACGGCGGCACATATAATCTTCTTCACAACACCCTCGCTCAGTTCGGTATCGAAACATCTTTTGTAAACGCTCACGATCTTTCAGAGCTTGAAGGAGCAATCCGTGAAAACACAAAGGCTGTTTATCTTGAAACTCTCGGCAACCCCAACAGCGACATTCCCGATATTGACGCAATAAGCGAAATAGCTCACCGTCACGGAATCCCCGTTGTTGTAGACAACACATTCGGAACACCGTATCTTATAAGACCTATTGAGCACGGAGCGGATATAGTAGTACACTCTGCGACAAAGTTCATCGGCGGTCACGGCACAACTCTCGGCGGAGTTATAGTTGATTCAGGTAAATTTGACTGGAAAGCAAGCGGAAAATATGCGCCGATCGCCGCTCCGAATCCGAGCTATCACGGAATTTCATTCGCTGACGCTGTCGGTCCTGCGGCTTTTGTGACGTACATCCGCGCAATCCTTCTTCGTGACGAAGGCGCCTGCATTTCTCCGTTTGCGGCGTTCCTGCTTTTACAGGGTACGGAAACTCTTTCATTAAGACTTGAGCGTCACGCTGAAAATACAAAAAAAGTTGTTGAGTTCCTTGCAAATCACCCGAAGGTAACAAAAGTCAACCATCCTTCTCTGCCGGATCATCCCGATTATGAGCTTTACAACAAGTATTTCCCGAACGGAGGAGCCAGCATTTTTACGTTTGAAATAAAAGGCGGTCAGGAAGAAGCGTTCAGATTCATTGACAATCTTAAAATCTTCTCTCTGCTTGCAAACGTTGCCGATGTTAAGTCGCTAGTAATCCACCCTGCGACGACGACTCATTCCCAGCTTTCCGCAGAGGAGCTGGCAGATCAGGGAATCTCATCGTCAACGATACGCCTTTCCATCGGAACTGAGCATATTGACGACATTATTGCAGACCTTGAAAACGGTTTTGCCGCTGTATAATTAAACTTGACGGATATGATGTTTCGGTTGTATAATAAATCAGAATTATTTGCGGAGGATTGTATCTGATGATTTCTACAAAAGGGCGCTATTCGGTCAGAGTTCTTCTTGACCTTGCGGAGCATAATACAGGGAATTTTATTCCTATGAAAGACGTCGCAGCACGTCAGGGAATTTCTCTTAAATATATTGAAAAAATTCTGCCCCTGCTCAAAAACTCAGGACTGATCGAAAGCGTTCACGGCACAGGCGGAGGCTACCGTCTTATAAAAGACCCCGAAAAAATAACTCTGTGGGAAATTCTCACCTTTGCAGAAGGCAACAGCCTTGCTCCCGTCGCCTGCCTGCAGGACGGCGCTCCGGTATGTGAAAGAGCCGACCAATGCAAAACTCTCGGCGTATGGAAAGATTATTACAAGCTTACAAAAAATTATTTTGAAAGCATCACGCTCGCCGACCTCGCTCAAACCGAAATGCCCAACAATTATATTATATAAAAATTAACCGAGCCTATGTGAATTCAGGCTCGGTTGTTTTTAAGCATTAAATTACCAGACAAAATCCGTAAATGTTTCCGTACTGCAAATATTGTTGATCGCTACGTCGCCGAAAATCGGAATAGTCGCAGAAACGTCCGCCGTTGCGGAAAATTCAGCTTTCTGAACTCTTCCTGTTTTTGAATCGACGATAACGTGAACGTATCCGTCGTGATAGACCATATCAACGTTCTTGATTCCCGGCAGTCGGCTTGCCGCTCCCTGAGCGTCAATGACGGACATTACTCTGCCGTATGAACTCTTTTCGCCCTTTGCGGGATTTGATTCTTTGCCGAGATAAAGGGTGATATCATAATTCTGACCGCTCGTTTTGATCTCAGCTTTCGTTACATCCTGCTCACGCAGCTTGCTTGACCAGCTATATTCAGCGGCAGGGAAAACGTCCGTAATATCCGAGCCTTTTTTATACGTTTTTGTCTCATTCTTTGTAACTATTCCGACAACGTTCTTTACAACGCCTTTTGATGGTCCTTTGGGATCCATAACGTATTTCTTTGTAAATCCCGGTTTTGCCGCTTTTGTTTTATTAAGAACGTCGTTGCAGTAGCTGATGATTTCGGCTTTAGTCTGCGGAATATCGGATTTTTTATCAGAACTCTGTGTATTTGAAGCCTTACTGCCTGAATCTGAGGCAGACGAAGCTTCGGGCTGAGCGCTGCTCTCAGAAGCAGAAACGGCGGTTTCTCCGCTTGAAGCAGATGTATCTGCTGCAGATGCTGTCTCAGCGCCGGAAGTCTGTGATTCTGCTGACTGATCGTCGATGACTGACTGTGTCTCGGTTTCATCCTGCAAAAAAGTTTCGGAAGTCCCGCTTGATGAAGAAGCCGACTTTGAAGCTATATCAATATTTGTTTTGCAGATTTTATCAGCATTCGACGCCGCGCCAATGCATATACCTGCGGCGCACAATACCGCCGTCACCGAATATATTATCTGTGTTTTAACTTTAGTATCCATATTTTTCCCTCCATTTATTATGTCAACTATTATATTATTATTTTCATCCTGCTTTGTCAATCTTTTTATTTTCAAAATAATTATCTGCCTGCCGCGATTGACAATTCAGAAAAATCATATATAATTATATTGAATAAAGAAAAAAGGGGTGCTGTTATGAAACTGTTATTATCTCTGTGGGTATCATTCACAATGATATTTGTAAGCTTTGTTCCGGGATTTGCTCCGCCTGATAATACACATCAGAGCAACAAATCTTATCCTTATATTTTTGTTCACGGTCTTTTCGGCTGGGGTGAAGACGAAGGAATCAACCGTACGCTTCCGTATTGGGGCTCGACCTCGTGCAATCTTGTTGAAAATATAAATAAAGAAGGCTATGAATGCTGCGATGCGTCAGTCGGACCTGTTTCCAGCAACTGGGACAGAGCCTGCGAACTGTATGCCCAGCTCACCGGCACTCAGGTTGACTACGGTATTGCGCATTCTAAGCTCCACAACCACGCAAGATTCGGCAGAACTTATGACAAACCGATTATAGATAACTGGGGCGGCAATGATTCGTCCGGCAGAGTCAACAAAGTGAATCTCATCGGTCACAGCTTCGGCGGCAATACTGTAAGACTGCTTACAGGCTTGCTTTCAAACGGCGCACAAAGCGAAAAAGATGTAACGGCAAAAGAAGATCTTTCCCCTCTTTTTGAAGGCGGTAAAGAAAACTGGGTTAACGCCTGCGTCACTATATGCACACCGAATAACGGCACTACCTGCGCTTATCTTGCCGATGAACTGCATATAAGAAACCTTTTGCTGACCCTGATTTTTGCATATTCGGGTATAATGGGCAGATCGCTGGCAAACGGATACGTTGATTTTCATCTTGAACAGTTCGGTCTTACAAACATACCGGGCAAAGACAAAACCGATGAAAAACTCGTTAACGCCATTATAAAAATGCTTGAGCAGACTGAGGACAATGCGGCGTTTGACCTGGGACCGGAAGGCGTTCAGAAGCTTAACCGGTACACCGAGGTCAACGACAGCGTTTATTACTTCTCATACGCTTTTAAAACAACCGTTAAATCCCCTGTTTCAGTCAATCAGATTGCCTTGCCGAGCACTTTTGCTCCGCTCCTCCCGTTTGCAACCATGATAGGCGAATACAAGCATAACAGAATAACTGATTTTCCGATTGACGAATCATGGCTTGAAAATGACGGTCTTGTAAACGTTGTTTCCGCAAAATATCCTTTTGACGAGCCTCACACGGAATATAACCCGTCCGACATACGCAAAGGCGTATGGAACGTAATGCCCGTAAGCACAGGCGACCATGGCACAGCCATAGGAATCGGCGTCAGCGAAGAAGCCATAATGAGCTTCTATAACGGAATTATAGAAATGATAGAAAATCTCGAATAAATAAATTACATCAAATTTTGAAGTTAATCCGAAAAACATATTGACAAAAAAAATATCCGTTGTATAATTAACTGGAAATGGACCTTTAAAACGGTACGGGATACCGACAAGGGCAAAGACGAATATGTTATTATTGTGCCTTGCGGTAGCCTGCCGTAAGGTACTTTTTTTAAAATTTAAGGAGGAACAAAAATGAAACTCGTTTACAACATCAAAGACAAGCCGAAATTCGGTCAGCTGATCGTATTTGCTTTCCAGCAGCTGCTTGCCATCCTTGCGGCGACAATCGCAGTGCCGAGCATCATCGGCAACGGAATGTCTCAGTCAGCAGCTCTTTTCGGCGCAGGCGTAGGTACAATCGTTTATTTGCTTTTCACTAAGTTTAACAGCCCCGTATTCCTCGGTTCATCATTCGCATTTTTAGGCTCAATGGGCGCAGCTTTTGCAGGCGCTATTTCAGAAGCGGCAGGTCATGCAGGACTTATTATAGGTGCTGTATGCGCAGGTCTTGTATATGTTGTAATTGCGATAATCGTTAAATTCGCAGGAGTTAAATGGATCAATAAACTTATGCCCGCAGTTGTTATCGGACCTACGGTTTCAATCATCGGTCTTTCACTCGCAGGCAATGCAATCGGCGATTTGCTCACAGGCAAATACGCAACAACAGCTATAAGAGAATTCTTATTTGATGGTGTTCTTAATGACAACGTTCAACAGGTTACAATTGATGGTGTAGTGTTCGATAAAGCTCAGGCCGTCAGTACGGCAAGCCCCTATGTCTGCATCATCTGCGGTCTTATCACTCTTTTCACAGTTGTTCTCTGCTCTGTTTACGGCAAAAAAACAGCTAAACTCATCCCCTTCATCATCGGTATCCTTGCAGGTTATGCAGTTGCCGCATGCTTCACGGTAATCGGCATCAAAACAGGCAACGACGCGCTCAGAGTTATCGACTTCAGCGTGTTCAGCGATATGAAGATTTTTGCAATCCCCGATTTCACATTTATGAAAGCTATGGAAGGTCTTAAAGCAGTTGACGGCGGCTACATTGCAACGGTTGTTGTAGCTTACGTTCCGGTTGCATTCGTTGTATTTGCCGAGCATATAGCAGACCACAAAAACCTTTCATCAGTCATTGACAAGGATCTCCTTGAAGACCCCGGTCTTCACAGAACTCTTCTTGGTGACGGCGTTGGTTCAATGGTTGGCGCTTTCTTCGGCGGCTGCCCGAACACAACTTACGG
>CADAMY010000139.1 GCA_902789095.1 Oscillospiraceae bacterium
CACGCTATCGAAAAGGCTATTCAGGTATCCGATATCGGCATCAATCCGCAGAATGACGGTACTGTTATCCGCCTTATGTTCCCTCAGCTTACAGAGGATCACAGAAAGAGCATAGTTAAGGACGTCAGCAAAATGGCTGAGGAATCAAAAGTTGCGATACGTTCTATCCGCCGTGACGCTATGGATAAGCTCAAAAAGATGCAGAAAGCTTCTGAAATCACAGAAGACGATCTTAAAGACGGCGAAGAAGAAGTTCAGGATATCACTGACGGCTTCATCAAGGACATTGACAAGCTCGCCGATGCTAAACAGAAAGAAGTTATGGAAATCTGATTGCGGATAAAATATGTTTAAGGGGGGAGCAATGCTCCCCTTTTAGCAAAGATAAAAGATTTGAAAGGTTATGATTTTATGGAACGTCAGCTCCCGAAACACATCGGAATAATCATGGACGGAAACGGAAGATGGGCAAAAAAAAGAGGACTCAAGCGCTGGGACGGTCATAAAGAAGGCGCAAACGTTTTCAGGAAGATATGCTCATACGCCTGCGACATCGGCATCAAAAGCATAACCTTTTACGCCTTTTCAACAGAAAACTGGCGGCGTCCTCCTGAAGAAGTAGCCGCTATAATGGAGCTTTTCAGAGAGTATCTGGGCGAAGCGGAGGACAGAGAAAACGAAAACATCCGCAAAGGAATGCAGATGCACTTCATCGGCAGGCGGGACGATATGCCTGAGGACATAGTAAGCCTTATGGAAACTGCCGAAGAAAATTCAAAAGACGCTTCAAGGATCAAAGTCAACATCGCCATAAACTACGGCGGCAGACTTGAAATCGTAGAAGCTGTAAGAAAAATAGCTCAGAAGGTAAAAGACGGCGAGATTCAGCCCGAAGATATTACCGAAGACGATATTTCTGCCAATCTCTACACGGCAGGTCAGGACGACCCTGATCTTATCATCAGACCGAGCGGCGAATACAGATTGTCAAATTTCCTTCTGTGGCAGTCGGCATATTCGGAATTCTGGTTTTCTGATATTCTGTGGCCTGATTTCACTACTGACGATCTTGACAGAGCTATTGATGATTATAATAACCGCAGCAGACGGTTTGGCGGAGTGTGATTTAAAGTGAGTAAAAGATTGACGATACTCGGTTCAACAGGCTCAATAGGCAAACAGGCGCTTGAAGTTACCGATATGCAGGGTTACGGGATAACTGCGCTGACCGCCGCAAAAAATGCCGGTTTGCTTGAAGAACAGATAAGAAAATATAAACCTGCTTATGCGGCTCTTTCAGACCCGGAAGCGGCAAAGCAGCTTAAAATCGCCGTTGCCGACACCGATACTAAAGTTCTTTCCGGCAAAGAGGGAGTTTGCTTCTGCGCTCAGCTTGATACCGATTATGTGCTCAACAGCATCGTCGGCATGGCGGGGCTTGAGCCTACTCTGCACGCAATCAGGGCGGGTCATTCCCTTGCGCTTGCAAATAAAGAGACTCTTGTTGCAGGCGGCTCGCTTGTTACAAAAACTGCCGACCGTTACGGCGTAAAAATTTTACCCGTCGATTCAGAGCATTCCGCTATTTTTCAGTCGCTTCAGGGATGCGCCGATAAAAAGCAGGTGAAACGCCTGATCCTCACTGCGTCGGGCGGACCGTTTTTCGGCAGAAAAAGAGAAGATTTAAAAAACGTTACGGTTGAACAGGCGCTCAATCATCCCAACTGGAGCATGGGAGCTAAAATCACGATCGATTCTGCGTCTATGATGAATAAAGGTCTTGAACTTATAGAGGCGGTATGGCTTTTTGATATGAAGCCGGACGATATCGACATAGTCGTTCACCGCCAGAGCGTCGTTCATTCGCTCGTTGAGTATTGCGATAATTCTGTTATCGCTCAGCTCGGCGTGCCGGATATGAGAATACCTATCCAGTACGCTCTGACTTATCCGGACAGAATACCTTCACCCGTTAAGCAGCTCTCACTTACCGATTACGGTACGCTGACTTTCGAAAAGCCGGATTATGAGACTTTCGGCTGTATAAATATATGCAGAAACGCTATTAATAAAGGCGGACTTTTTCCCGCCTGCGCCAATTCGGCAAACGAAGCGGCAAACCTTGCTTTCAGGCAGGGAAAAATAAAATTCCTCGATATTGAGCGTCTCGTCGGCGAAGCCGTTGAAAAAGCTTTCAGTAAAGACGACTATACTCTTGAGGACGTACTTGAAACAGAAAAGTATGCAGAAGAATTTGTTCTTTCACGAATATAAATTCAGCTGATTTACATAAACTATAAAGACTAATACCGGAGGTGGGCTTTTTGGCAGTACTTTCTTGGATCGCAGGCAAGTGGACCATACTTGTGGCTATCCTGTTTTTCGGAATAATAATAATGGTGCATGAAACAGGGCATTTTGCGTTTGCAAAGCTCTTCGGAGTTAAGGTGAACGAGTTTTCACTCGGCATGGGACCTAAATTAATAAGCAAAAAGAAGGGCGAAACGGCTTATTCGTGGCGTCTTTTCCCGATCGGCGGATTTGTAAGCATGGAAGGCGAGGACGAAGCGAGCGACGATGAGCGCGCTTTTAACAATAAACCCTGCTGGCAGAGAATTATTATCGTAGCCGCAGGCGCTATTATAAATATACTCATAGGTCTTATAATCATCGGCGTGCTTCTGACCGTCAACAGTTATAAAAAATCAGGCGACGAAAGCGAGAGACTTTCGGGAACGAATACGGTCAATTATTTTATAACTCAGAGCGCGTCAGACCCGAAGAAAACCGAAAACGTCAAAGAATATGAAGGACTTAAATCCGGCGATACCATAAAAAAAATCGACGGCAAAAACGTTTTCTATTATGAAGATATCTATTATCTTGCTTCCCGTGATTTTGACGGCGACGGCAAGTTCAGCGCAACGGTCCTGCGTGACGGGCAGAAGGTGAACGTCGGCTCAATCAGCACGGATGTTCTCAATCATATGATAATAGTCGGTATAAATCCCACGCCGCTGACCATCATCAAGGACACTTTCAAGGAGTCGCTTACGATATGCCGAATGGTGTATCTCAGCCTTTTTGATATGATTACGGGCAAGTATTCGGTTAAAGACGTATCCGGCCCTATCGGAGTTGTTGACTACGTTTCGCAGACGGCGGAAGCGTCAAAAGAAGCAAAAGATTTTTCTCCGCTTTTCAAAATGATGGCGCTCATTACCATAAATATCGGTTTGTTCAACCTTCTTCCTATACCTGCTCTGGACGGCGGAAGACTTCTTTTCCTGCTTATTGAGCTTATCAGGAGAAAGCCGATAAACCCGAAATACGAGGCGGCGATCCACGGCGTAGGTATGGCTGTGCTGCTGCTGTTTATGGTTGCGATTTCGTTCAAAGATATCTGGATGCTTATAACAGGTGGATGATTATGGAAAGAAAAATAACTAAACAGGTTAAAGTCGGCGGCGTTCTCATCGGCGGCGGAGCTGACGTGAGCGTTCAGTCAATGCTCAATAAACCTGCCGAAGATATCGAAGGCAGCGTTGAGCAGGCTTTAAGGCTTCAGGCGGCAGGCTGTCAGATAATCAGGAGCGCCGTGCCGGATAAAAATGCGGTAAAACTGATAGCTGCTCTTAAAGAAAAGCTGTCGATCCCCGTAGTTGCCGATATTCATTTTGATTACAGGCTTGCTCTTGAATGTGCAGACGCAGGCGTTGACAAAATCAGGATAAACCCCGGCAACATCGGCTCTGATGACAGAGTCAAAGCGGTTGCCGATAAGTGCAGGCAGAATAATATACCTATCAGAATAGGCGTAAATTCAGGCTCAGTTGAAAAAGAGATACTTGCAAAATACGGCTCTCCAACGCCGGAAGCGCTGGTTGAGAGCGCAATGTATCACGCTTCGCTTCTTGAAAGGTTTGATTTTGACAATATAGTTATTTCAATCAAATCTTCAGACGTAGGCAATATGATAAAAGCTTATACTCTTGCAAGCGAGAGATGCGATTATCCGCTGCATCTCGGCGTTACAGAAGCCGGGACAAGCCGAATGGGACTTATCAAATCAAGCATAGGCATCGGCTCTTTGCTTGTAAACGGAATAGGCGATACTATCAGAGTGTCGCTCACAGACGACCCCGTTGAAGAAATAAAAGCCGCTTACGATATATTAAAAGCGGCGGGACTTAAAAAAGATGCGGTGCAGATTGTTTCCTGTCCGACCTGCGGCAGAACAAAAATCAATCTCATAGAGCTCGCCAATAAGGTCGAATCAGCTCTTGCGGACTGCAGAAAACCGCTCAAAGTCGCCGTAATGGGCTGTATAGTAAACGGCCCCGGCGAAGCGAGAGAGGCGGATATAGGAATAGCCGGAGGCGACGGATGCGCCCTTATCTTCAAAAAAGGCGAAATCTTACGCAAAGTTCCCGAAAATGAAGTTGTTGAACAGCTTCTTAAAGAAATAGAAAATATGTAACCGGAGTATAAAAATGAAGGAGATTGAATTTTTATCGCTCTTCAATGAGTGTATTGATAAAAATTTACATAACGTTTTCAGCAGCGCCGTTATAACCGATATTCAGGCAAGCCTTGAGACGAGAACTGTCAAAATGAACGTCAGAATGCCGGATTATGTAAACGAGTCCGATATTCAGAAGGCAAAAGCGCAGATAAAAACTTTTATGTCGCTGAATAAACTTGTATTCGAGTATTATTATAACGAGGATATGTTCTGCGATAAATGGATACCGTTCCTTGTGAATTCACTCAATAGCGAGTTTTCGGCAGGCAGAACTTTTCTTGACGGCGCCGTGTATACTATTGACGGCAATAAGCTTACCGTCACTTTGCGCCGAAACGGCAAGGATGTTTTAAAGCAGCTCGGCGTTGAAGAATATATCGCCAAATCAGCCGGCAGTCAGTTCGGCAAAAGGCTTATTGTAGAAATAGTATCTTCAAACGCAAATGCTGCCGAGGAAGAAGAAAAAGAGCTTCTTGAAATACAGAAAAAAGAAATGCCCAAAGCGGCTCCTTTGCCTGAAAAATCAAAGACGGAAAAGAAAAAACAGCCGCCTGTTAAATCTTACGACGATCTGCCGATCTCGCTTACCAATGCAAAAATCGTTTTTGGTTCGCAGATAAAAACAAAGCCCGTTCCGATAAACGAACTGAATCCCGAAATGGGCTCTGCGGTTATATGGGGCGACGTTTTCGGCTTTGATTCAAGAGAGACGAAAGACGGCAAAAAGAATATTATTTCTTTCAATCTTACCGACGGCACGTCGTCATATACCGCTAAAATTTTCGGCGAAAAGGCGGTATGCAAAGAGCTGCTTGAAAAAGTTAAAGACGGCGTTACCGTAATGATCAGAGGCTTCATAACCCTTGATACTTATATGCACACATACGTTATCGACACAAAAGCGGTAACGATTATTGAAAAAATAGAAAAAACCGACGACGCTCCCGAAAAGCGC
>CADAMY010000140.1 GCA_902789095.1 Oscillospiraceae bacterium
TCAGTAAATAAGACCTTTCAGAAAATCAACGGCGGTTTTAATATCTTTAGCGGGATCGTCGCCGGCTTCACGCTCAATGGTGAGGAAGCCTTTGTAGCCTATGTCAGTAAGAGCTTCAAGATACTCTTTGAAAGGCACGTTTCCTTCGCCGAGCGGAGTTTCCGTAAATGAATCGCCCTCCGTAACGTGTTCGCTTTCAGCAAGGATATTTTCTGTATCCGGCATACCGTAAACGATGTTGGGGTCAAGATAGAAATTCTGTATACCGTCTTTTGCGTGAGTGTGAACTATGTAATCTTTAAGATTATATACAGCGTTCACCGGGTTGTCGCCCGTAACCATTACAAGGTTTGCAGGGTCAAGGTTAACGCCTACGCCGGTTGAGCCAAGCTCGTCAAGGAATCCTTTGAGAGTAAGAGACGTTTCGGGACCGGTTTCAATGGCAAAGTGAGCGTCGATACTGTCAGCATAGCGGCTCAGCTCAAAGCATGCTTCCTGCATTATTTTGTATCTGTCGCTGTTTTTATCCTGAGGAACAACGCCTATATGAGTTGTAACGATATCTGTGCCGAGCTCTTTTGCAAGGTCGAGAATTCTTTTTGATTTTTCAACCTTCTGCGGATTTCTGTCTTTATAAACGAATCCGCCGCCGCCAAGGTCGCCGCAGAGAGCCGAAATAACAAGCCCGTTATCGGCAACAAGATTTTTAAATTCAATGCGCTTTGACTGAGAAAGATTTTCAGGAGCCATTTCTCCGTTTGATGAATAAACCTGAATACCCTGAGCGCCGATTTCAGCAGCTTTTTTAACAGCGTCGGGTATGGCTATTCTGAAACTGTCAACAATAACTCCGATAGGAAACTTATACATACTTAATTCCTCCGTTTATTATAAATCAAGAGCTTTTATGAGTTCGTTGGCGATGAGTCTGTGACCTGCCTGAGTGGGATGAACGCCGTCGATCAGCCAGTATTCTGCAGGGTAAGTCTTGCACAGCTCGTCAAGTTTTTCCTGAATCGGAATGAATATAACGCCGTATTTCTCGGCAACCTCTTTTGCCGCCTGAGCTCTTTCTCTTACAGCAGTATCAAACGCCTCAAAATATGGGTGAATAAGCGCTTCGTCAAGTATTGCAGGTCCGATTACGGCAATGATCGTTTCCGGATTTTTCTCAAGAATATCCTCAATAAACATTGATAAAAGCTGTTTATATCTCTCAACGCTGTATATAGATTTTCTGTTGTTGCTTATCGGATGCCACGCATCGTTTACGCCTATGAGAACAGAAACATAATCAGGCTCATGCTCAAGAACGTCCTCGGTAATGCGTGCGTACATATCGGCTGTTTTATCACCGCTTACGCCTTCGTTGATGAACTGAAATTCACCTGGTCTTTTAAAACTTATATCTGCTGCAACAAGATCGGGATAACCGTATCCGAGATTCCATTGATCCTCTCTGCCGCGGCAGGAATCAGTTATTGAATCGCCTTGAAAAACAAATTTTTTCATAAAGATACCTTCTGTCTTTTTTATTTCTGAATACATCAGTAATTCAATTATACTTATCCTGTTCAATAATTACAAGTCATATTTAAAAAATAAATAATAATTAAATATAAAATGTTAAAATATCTTGAAAAAAATCGGATTTTATATTATATTAATACATAGTATAATTGATTGGAGAGTAGTGTCAAATTGGTATTTTCGAGCTTGTTTTTTTTGTTTATTTTTCTGCCTGTGACACTCGTTTTACAGCACTTCGCTAAAAATATTCAGCAGAAAAATATAATAATTCTCATTGCGTCATTGGTCTTCTACGCATGGGGCGAACCGAAGTGGATTTTTGTAATGCTTCTTGTTGCGTTCATCGACTGGCTGGCAGGTCTTTATATCCATAGCGCCAGGACGAAACGGCAGGCAAAAATCGGTGTCGCCGCCGCGTCTGTAACAACGCTCGGCGCACTTGTTGTGTTTAAATACCTCAATTTTTTTACAGGTAATATTGACGCTCTTTTCCATTCTTCAATACAGACTAATATAGCTCTTCCTATCGGAATATCATTTTACACGTTCCAGGCGCTGACGTATGTGATAGACGTTTACAGAGGAAACGTAAAATGTCAGAAAAGCTATCTTAAACTTCTTCTTTACGTCAGTATGTTCCCTCAGCTTATTGCGGGACCTATCGTTCGTTACAGCGACATTGAAAAAGAAATAAACGTCCGTCGTGTCACCTACAAAAATATTTCCGACGGCATAACAAGATTTGTTACAGGCTTATTCAAAAAGGCGTTTTTTGCAAATATGCTCGGCAGCGTTGCCGCGCTTTATCTTGACGGCGATCTGAAAAGCGTAACTTTTGTTCAGGGCTGGATAGGAATTATTTCGTATTTTTTCCAGATTTATTTTGACTTTTCGGGCTATTCAGATATGGCTATCGGACTCGGCAAAATGATGGGATTCTCATTCCCCGAAAACTTCAATTATCCCTATGTTTCAAAATCAATTACTGAATTCTGGCGCAGATGGCATATCACGTTAAGTTCATTCTTCCGTGATTATGTTTATATTCCTCTCGGCGGAAACAGAAAGCACCATATCCTTAACCTCTTTATAGTTTGGGTGCTTACAGGATTCTGGCACGGCGCAAGCTGGAATTTTATGCTGTGGGGCTTCTACTACTTTGTTTTACTCGTACTTGAAAAGAAATATTACGGCGAAAAACTTAAAAAACTGCCTGCTTTTGTCCAGAGGTTTTACACTATCTTTGCTGTGATCATCGGCTGGATATTCTTCTACTTTGAAGATATGTCAAATGTCGGCAGGCTGTTCAAAGCGCTAATAGGCGTTAACGGATTCAGCGCAGCCGGCGACGGCACTTATATATTGAACAGAATCTTCCTTTTTGCGGCGGCGGTTATTGCGGTAACTCCGCTCGCTTCAAAGGCTGTAAAACGCCTGCTTCACTTCCTCGGAAGATTGAATCACGGCAAAGAAATCGTTCAGATAATAACGATTGTATTCCAGGTTGTTACGCTGTTTATATGCGTTTCGTGCCTGGTTGGTTCAACATACAATCCGTTTCTGTATTTCAGATTTTAAAAAGGAGGCGGTATAATGGCAGATTTCAAAAATTTCAACGAATATTTTCAGGAAGACGAAAATATGAAAAAGCTTTTTGGAGAAGAAAAAAGCGAGCCTCCTGTAAAAAATTATGAAGAAATACCCGAATCACAGAATATGAATATTCATAAGGGAAAAACAAAAAACACGGCGGGCAGAAAGCATCCGCTTTATCAGAAATTGTACAGGCTTTCGGCCATTCTGTTTGCGGGGAGCTTACTGCTTTTCGGATTTGTAAGCTGTGTTGATAAAGACAAAAAGATTTCTGAGGAAGAAAACAGAGCTCTTGCGCAGCGACCTGCGTTTTCTTTAAAAGCGCTTTTCAGCGGCGATCTTACTGTTGACTTTGAAAATTATTATTCAGACAATTTTCCTGCAAGAAGTTTCTTCCTCTCGTGCAATAAAAAAATCAACAGCATTTTCACTCAGTTTTCTGCCGGCGGAGGCAATCAGCTTGTTATAAAGAATGACACAAACGGCGAAGACTTCGGCGGCGAGGGGCTTGATCTTGTTGAAAAAGAGACCGAGCCTGTAACTGAACCCGAGCCTGTAACCGAAAATACCCAGCCTGCCGGGCAGGATAATTTGGACGACAAACACGATAGTGTTGTAGACGGCGCAAAGGATGACGAAGTATCAATTAAAAATTATCTTATCGTCACAAAAGACAGCGCTATGGAGATATTCTCTTACAGCGAATCGATCGTTCAGAATTACGCCGATCTTATTAACAAGACGGCAAAAGCAATGCCTGACGGCGTTAAATTCTATTCGCTTGTTGCGCCGACTTCTGCCGAATTCTACGGTACTCAGCAGTACAGAACCGGTTCGCACTCCCAGTACGATGCGATCAAAAAAATATATGAGAAGCTTGACGATTCCATTATTAAAGTAGACGCTTATTCGCCGCTTAATGACCATGCGGATGAGTATATTTACTTCAGAACGGATCACCACTGGACTGCGAGAGGCGCTTATTACGCATATACCGGATTCTGTAAAAAAGCAGGGCTTACTGCTCCTGAGCTTTCAGCATTCCCGACGCGTAAGATCGAAGGGTTTGTCGGAACTTTCTACAGATCGGCTCAATCTGATGTTCTTAAGAATAACCCTGATTATGTTGAATGCTTTGATCTGATTGTCGACGCCGAAAATACGGTATATTCCAACTCTTCGCTCACAAACGGCGTAAAGACTTACGTTATTGCAAAAGAAGTCAAGAGCAGCAACAAGTATCTTGCATTCATCGCAGGCGATCAGCCGATAGAGAAGATCACAACGAGCGTTAAAAACGGCAAAAAGATTCTTGTTCTGAAGGAGTCTTACGGCAATGCGTTTGTTCCGTTCCTTTGCAACAATTATGAGGAAGTTTATGTAATAGACCCGAGACAGGTCAAGATGAATTTACCTCAGTTTGTTAATGATAACGGAATCCAGGAAGTGATGGCTCTGAATTACTGCATGGGAATTGCAAATAAGAAATACCGTACTTCACTTGAAAGTCTGTTAGGGGAGATCACTGTTGAAAAAACTACTGTTACTTCTGCTGCTGACGGCAATAATTAGCATATTTCTTTCGTCATGTAAAATAAGCAAAAAAACGGATAATGATGTTTCCGGCGCTTCTTCGACGAATATGAGCGAAACCGTGACCGAGGAGTCAACAACGCTTAATCCTCAGCGAGCTCAGGGCGTTGCCAACGAAATCGAAAAGGGCAGATTTGATAATTTTGATAAATACAGCGATGAGGATAAAGAGCTGATAAAAAAATCTGTTGAAGAAGACGGTTATACGCTTGAGTATAATTCTGACGGTTCGGCTACGCTCTCAAACGAAGAAGGCTCATGGTTTATCGGTACCGGCTGGGCTGAGAATGAATACACCGAAAGTATGCCGAAACCTGATTTCGGAACGGTTACAATGAGCGCTGAGGATGAGGAAGGCGGCAGTAAGTTTTATATGTTTCTTATCCGCAATGCTTCCGCTCAGCAGGCGGCGGATTATGTTGAAAAGCTTGAGAAGTCGGGATTCAGTTCAACAGAAGAAAAAATTGCTGATGTTGACAACGGAATAATAGTGTTCAAAGGTAAAAACAGCACAGGCAAAATTGTTGAAATCGGTTATTCCAAAAACGGACTTACAATAAAAATCTTTAAATAAATTAAAAGATTTTTTAAAGATTCATCTGTTATATTGAAATTGACGTCAGCTTGTGGTAAAATGATTAAAACATCTAGAGAGTGGGAATGAATTGAAAGAGTATTTTAAAAGAATCACAACACAAAGCAAAAAATGGGAGCTTGTTCTCTGGTGGATTATCAGAATAGTTATGA